>CAMJMF010000122.1 GCA_946406925.1 uncultured Spirochaetales bacterium
TTATAAACTTATCAAGAAACTCTTTTAAAAGAAAAATGATGTGATATCAGTAAATTTTCCTATATACTCAAAAGAAAAGGGATTTTAATATATTAATAACTGGTATGCAAGTATATAAGTATGTAAGTATGCTAGCGAGGAGATTACTTAAAGTATGAAAACAAAAAACGAAAATAAAATAAGTAAAAAATCTGACTGGAAATGGCATTTTACACAATATTGGCAGTTGTATTTATTAATGCTTGTGCCAATACTTTACTATATTATTTTCCGTTACATTCCGATGGTAGGCAATATTATTGCATTCCGCCGCTATAGAGCTGGATCAAGCATTTTTGGTGATAAATGGGTCGGATTTAGATATTTCAAGCAGTTCATCGGGGATTCAACTTTCTGGCGCTCATTCAAGAATACATTGTTTTTAAATCTGTCATATTTATTGTTCCGCTTTCCGTTGACACTGATTTTTGCATTGCTTCTTAATGAAATAAGAAATATTTATTGGAAAAAAGTTGTTCAGACAGTTTCATATCTTCCGCATTTTATCTCAATGGTTATTGTTACTGGAATGATTCGTGAACTGTTGTCAACTGCAGGTCCAATTAATAAGATTATCGAATATTTCGGTGGAGAAGCTATCACTTTTATTGCATTGCCTGAATGGTTCACTACGATCTTTGTAGTATCAGGAATATGGCAATCTCTTGGATGGGGTACAATCCTTTATTTGGCTGCTATGGCAGGTATAAACCCGTCATTGTACGAAGCAGCGGAAGTTGACGGTGCAAATCATTTTCAGAGAGTTATGCATGTTACATTGCCTTCTATTTTACCGACTATCACAACTTTATTGATTCTTGATATAGGTGGATTAGTCGGTTCTGGAGCAGCTTTTGAAAAAGTTTTCTTGCTTTATAATCCAATGATTTATGAATCAGCAGATATTATATCGACATATGTTTTCAGATTAGGTCTCGGTTCAGGCAATTATAGTTATGCAACGGCTGTAAACTTATTTGAAGGCTTGATAAACCTTATTTTATTGACCATAGCAAATTTTACATCTAAGAAATTGACAGACAGCGCATTGTGGTAATTGGAGATTGAAATGAGAGCAGTAGAAACTAGAGAAAGTGTAATGAAAAAACATCATCTCGAAACATCAAGATATCAGATGTTTCAGATTTTCAATAATGTTTTGATGGTATTAATCTGTATTGCAACACTTTATCCGTTTTTGTATTTGGTCGCGCAATCATTTTCTTCTGAACAGGCAATAATTCAGGGAAAAGTATCGATAATTCCAGTAGATTTCAATTTAACTACATATATTTCAGTTATCAAGCAAGGTGAATTCCTGAAATTCTATGGCAATACCATCATTTATTCAATAATTGGAACTGCATTATCAATATTTTTCAGTGCATGTCTTGCCTATCCTTTGTCAAAGCCTCAGCTTAAACTGAATAAATTCCTGACACCGTTTGTCATTTTTACGATGTATTTTGGCGGCGGTCTGATTCCTAATTATGTTCTTATGTTGAAGCTCGGACTTCGTGATACTATTGCTGCTTTTATTCTGCCTGGAATGATTTCAACATACTATGTTCTGCTGATGAAATCGTTCTTTGCGAATTCACCAAAGGAACTTGAGGAAGCCGGAGAAATAGACGGGCTTTCAAAGATCGGAATATTCTTTAAGATTGTTCTGCCGCTTTCAACACCGATTTTGGCAACAATGATTCTGTTTTATGCCGTTGCATATTGGAACAACTGGTTCAATGCTTATCTTTACTTGGATTCACGTCCAAAATGGCCGGTTGCCTATTATTTAAGGACAATCATAATCGGAGCTTCCACTTCAGCTGACCCAGGCGAAGTTACAGCTGAATCAATGCAGATTGCAACAAACATAAAGTCTTGCTGCATGCTTCTGATGGCACTGCCGATTATTTGTGTTTATCCGTTTGTTCAGAAATATTACGTTCAGGGCATGATGCTCGGCGGCGTTAAAGAATAAATTCAGAAAATTGGTTTATATGCAGCAAAATGCTGCATTAAATAAACGGAATGAAGTTGCTGTTTGGGAGAAACAAATCTTTCATTTCGAATTTTAGAATGTGCTTAACAAGCGCGTTCTTGAGATTTTGTAGGAGGAATCTCTATGAAAAAGTTTACGCTTGTATTGGCAGCATTGCTTGCACTTTCTGTGCTTGTAACAAGCTGCGGCAAGAAAGGAACCGCGAAGGTTGAAAATGCAGCTGAAGCTAAAGGTTATACGTTTGGCGAAGGCGTTACGTTCCATTCAGATGAACCAGTGACTTATACTATGTTCTTCAGCGATGCTTCCTGGTATCCGATGGCCGAGACATGGAAGACGGAAGGTATTTTCAAGAAAATTGAAGAATTGACGAATGTAAAGCTTGATATCATTTCTTATGATTCAGGCGATTATACAAACAAGATAGGCCTTGCAATCAATGCCGGTCAGTCAGCTTATATTGTTCCAAAAGTTTACGATGAAAATGCTTTTGTTGACGGCGGTGCAGTTGTAGCAGTTTCAGACTATACAAAATACATGCCGAACTTTACATCATTCTACAACAAGTACAACATGAAGAAAGATGTTGATACAATCGTAAAAGCCGATGGAAAATTCTACCGTCTGCCTGGTATGCTCGAAGCACCTATGCAGGATTATACAATCTTGCTGCGCGAAGACCTTTTTGAAGGTGCCGGTATCGACATTGCAAAACTTGAAAAAGATTGGACTTGGGATGATCTTTATGATGCACTGGTAAAAGTCAAGGCTTATATGGTTCAGAAAGGCATTATTACTGAAAAGGACTATGTATGGTCAGATTTGTGGTGTGGTGCAACATCAGGTCATGGAACAGGCGGTAACCTTCTTAAGCTTATGGGAACTTCTTATGGTGTTCCTTCTGGTTGGGCAATTGAAGGCGCATCCGGCGGTCTTGCTTTTGATTTCAAGAAAGATGAATGGTATCTTGCTTCAACGACAGAAAATTACAAGAAATTCGTTTCAACGCTCAACAAATTTGTAAAGGGCGGCATTCTTGATCCTGAAACATTTACACAGGATGATAATACAGCTCAGAACAGATTCTATAACGGAAAGACAGCTATTATCAGCACAAACCGCGGTATGTATGCAACTCAGACTGCCGGTCTTGATACAGGCGTAGGCAAAGGTAACTACAAGGTTTATCTTGCTATGACACCTGTAGCTTTGAACAGATATTCTGCTGACAATACACGTCTTGAAAACGGTGTAATGATTGCTAAGAGAGCGCTTGATGAACTCGGCGAAGCTGATTTTATCAAGATGATGCGCTTCGTAGACTGGCTCTGGTATTCTCCTGAAGCTTATGTTCTTTACAAGTGGGGCGTTGAAGGTGAAACATTCCAGTATGTAACAGATGAAACAACAGGCTTGAAAGTTAAGAAACTTCTTCCTGGCTTCAAATGCGGTGGTCTTGGCATTGGCGGTTCAGAAGATGACGTTGACATCCGTCTTAAGTGGGGCTATGCAGGCGGTAACTTCTGGTATGGTCATACTTTGGCTGAAATGAGCGACAACCTTTCACCGACTCACCAGGATTTTTATGCACGTCTTGCAAAATATCGTGAAGTACGTCCAGTAAATCCATCAATTCCTGCTGATGAAGATGAACGCGAACAGCTTAAGCTTTGGTCAACACCTTTGACAGACAATATCAATGCATGGACATTGAAATTTGCTACAGGCCAGAAAGATATTGAAAAAGACTGGAACGAATATGTAAAGAGCTGCGATAACTTGCACGCTGCTGATTTTGTAAAGCTCAACAACGATATTTACAAACGTTCTAAGTAATTTTTAAGGCAGAGCGCAATCCGCTCTGTCTTAAAAGTGCTGAAAACTTTTCAGTGCTTTCTAAGACAGTTTATGTCCAATTGAAAAACATTTCTCCATTTTCTTTTAAGCTGGAAACTGAATAATCTTGACGGTAAGTTTCCGGCTTTTTTTGTGTTGAATGGTAATTTTCATTCATATTCTTGACCTAAGCAAAAAATTAAGTATATTAGAAATATAGAAACAGGAGTTTTGAAATGACCACAAAAGAAATGTTCAAAGAAAGAATGATGATTAGAAAAACGAATCCGGTAAGGGCATCTGTGCTTGGAATGCTGATTGATGCAGTTCAAAAAAATATCCGCGAACTTAACCGTGAAGAAACAGAAGATGACATAGCAAAAGCTGCAAAGAAAATGTATGACCAGACAGAAGCCACTGTAGCAGAATACAAGAAGGGCGGCGCAGACACAGCAGAACTTGAAGCGCAGCTTGCTGTTCTTAAAGAATTTGTACCGGAAACACTTTCGCCTGAAGCCACAAAAGCTGAAATTCAGAAAATCTTAGATGCGCTTGCACCGGAAGAAAGAGTTTTGAAAAACATCATGCCTAAACTTAAAGCTGTTCCGGGAATAGACATGAAAGCCGCAAAATCAATTGTTGAATCAATTTTGAAATAATTCACTTTTGCTCCGGTGCTATGCATCGGAGTTAAACTATTTAATAAAAAGAATTTTCATTTGTATAAATCTTTGCCGATAATGTAAAAGGTAATTTTTGAAATTCTATAGAATATTTTATTGTCGGATTGATAATGTCTGTTCCTGCTGATAACTTGTTAAGACAAAAAGAAATACATGGATTATACGCAGCCTCATTTGCAAGAATAGTTCTGCTTCTTGCGATTGGTATTGTAGTCTATTACTCTTCATTATCGCAAAACCTAATATATGAAATTTGCGGCACAATGGCGTTCGTCATTCTTGTGTCACTGATAATGATATTCAACGTGCATAAGTCAAGAAAGCCAAAAGGTGCCGGTATTTTCGGTCTGATTTTAGATGTACTGATTTTAGCGGCGCTTCCATTGTGCTGGTATTTCTTTCTTGCAGAAAAGCCTTTGCCGCCTGCTGCTCTTACAAAGACAATGTACCCGTTTATCTGGCTTTTGATTTTGATAATCCAGTTGTTCTCGTTAAGACCGTCAATGGTTTTTGTAATCGGACTCTCTGCCGGATTAATTCAGGCAGGTTTGCTGGTCTATACATATTTTGACCCGAACACAAAATTCTCGACTTCTCTTTCAGGAATTTCAGATCCAAATACGGTTGTTATAACTTATCAGGCAGCCGCTATTTTATCAGCGGTCTTTTCAGGCTTGGTCGGCGCATACATTGTGTCCAGCGTAAGAAACCTGCTAGTAGATGCAGAATTTGCTTCAGGTGACGAAGTTCTTTTCAAAGAAGAAACTTCCGATGCAAGAAGCGGAACTGAAACAGAAGCAGCTGTGCTTTCTTGCGAAATCAAGAATTTTACAGCTGAAACAGAAGGGCTTGAGGCAGAGCAGATTTTCAAAGTGCTCTCGATGTTTCACCGCACAATGGGTGCAATTGTAAGAAGTCACAACGGAAAAATAGCCGCAAATAACGAGACTTTATGTGCGGCATTCATGTTCAGCGTCGGTCCAAGACGGAACAACGGTGCAGAGCAGGCGCTGCAGGCTGCCGTTAAGATGCTTGAAGCTATCGGCGAGCTGAATAAAATGCTGGCAGATAATAAGCTGCCTGAAATAGAAATAGACATCGGCATACATTGCGGAACTATTGCTGTGGGCAGCCTGCACATTAACGGAAGGCCTGTCTTTACGCTTGCCGGTGAAACTGTGACTTTTGCCCACCGTGTAAAAAATGCCTGTAAATCAACAGGTGTTTCGCTGCTGTTTACAGGCTTTACCAAAGATATGCTCAACGGTTCCGAAAAGTATGCTCAGCCGGTAGGTTCATTTTCGGTACGCGGCAAAGAAGAAAAAATTACGCTGTATACCACAAGCCAGGTAAAAAATGCTTAAATAGCGCTTACTTTTACAGAGCCGGAAATTGTCTTTATAAAGATTTTTGCTTTTCCGCCGTTGTTCTCAAAGGTTTTGCCGCTTTTAAAGCTGTCAAAATCTGAATTGAATGAGCCTGTTGTTGAGCTTGATTCCAAAGAAAAGCTTGCATCTTTTGGCAGAGAAAGCTTTACACTGCCTGAAATTGCCTGAATCTTTGCAGTTTCACCCACTTTTTCCGCAGTTATTTCTATAGAGCCGGATTTTGCGTCCGCAGTAAAATTCTCAGCTATAAGATTTTCAACTTTAATTTTTCCAGAAATGCTTGAGCAGTCTGCATCTTTAGCAACCAGAGATTCAATCTTGACTTTGCCGGAAAGGCTTTTAGCGGACAAATCATCGCAGTTTACGCTTTCAACCTTTATGCTGCCTGAATGTGATTTAAGCGAAACCTGCTTAGCTTTTAATTCAATATCAGAGACTTTTATGCTGCCGCTTTTTAGCTCTACGTTGATTTGCTTAAAAGCAGTGTCATGCGGAAGTTCTATGCAGACTTTTGCGTCGTGATGATTTCCGAAGCTTAGAATATTGCGTTTTCCGGGTGTTATAAAAAGCGTTTTGCTTTTTACGCTCACAACAGGCATTTTTGAAAAAGCTTTTTCTTCAATTTTAACGTGAATTTTGTTGTCGTCAGATTCAGAGATAACGAATGCTTCGCTTAAAAGCTCAACGTCAATTGAATCAATTTCGCCTGTGCTGTACTTGTCGTTTGAAAATATGTGATTCTTTGAAAACGGCATCCTTATTCTAAATAGCGAATCTTCGCCCCTTGTTGCACCAATCAGACTGATTACAAATATCAAAATAAGAACTAATGAAAATGCCAATAAAACTGCTGCAAGAGCATAATTTCTATTCATTGTCTTCTTCCTCCCTGCCAATGTAGAATAATTTGATAGCTTTTTCGATTATGGCGGCTATAATCCAGATAAGCCATGTAATGTGCCAGGCGCCTGTCAAAAAGCTTATGCCCAAATAAAGCACTGTGACTAAAAGCCAGAAAAGTTCCAGAATAGAAGCGTATAATTTACCGCGCTTGGTTGATCTGTCCGGGCTGTTGTTCTCAACGTCTTTGACATATGGCTCAACTTCTTTTGGAATGGAAATATTCGTATAAATTATGATGGCTGTTGCAACTGCACATATAACTAACAATGAAATAAGACCGATAATTGCGCCCATGTCTTCGTCTCTGCCGAGTATTTCTGAAAATGTGCTGAAGCCGATTAACACAGCGGCGGCTATAAAATAGAGAGCTACGCTTATGGCAATGTTTCTTGCTTTCATCTTTTTGTAGATGTCAATTTTGTTCTGCAAGTTTTCGTCCGGTGTAACAGAAGAGAGAAGCTCGTCTGTGTTGCCGATGCTTTCAACTGTCAGTTTGTACGCTTCTTCTGAGCTTTTTCCGTCTTGAACATAATTTTCATATCTTTCAAGCAGGTTTGCAAAAAGTTCCTGCTTTAATTCCGTTGCTTTTCTTGATTTTGGAACATTTGCAAAAATCATTGTAAGATAACGCTGCAATTGTTTTTCTATAGATTCGTTCATGTTTATCTCCTTAAAGTGTTGTTAAATTGAATCAGCTGTTTTCGGGCTGACTTATAAACTGGTCAATCAAATATTTGATTTTCTGCCAGTCTTTGGCATTTTCTTCATAAAGCTTTCTGCCTGTTGGTGTTATTGAATAATACCGGCGGCGTGCACCGGATTGTTCATCGCCCCAATATGAAGAAATGCAGTTATTTTCTTCAAGACGCCTGAAAGAAGTGTAGAGAGTTGCTTCTTTAAATTCTAACAGACCGTCGCTTTTAGTTGAAATATTCTTGTTAAGCTCGTATCCGTAACTGTCATGCGGAATAAGCTGCGCTAAAATCAGTGTGTCAGTCAGACCTCTTAGAATATCTGATGTATTCAGCATTTTACCTCCTAGTTTAGAATAACTTGCAAGGATAAGTTATATATACTCCGGTTATACCTCATCTGTCAAGGTATATTGTGCAAAAAAGTTGCTGAATTTTAAAAATAAGTGGAATTCGCAAGAAAAGTGCCTCTTTTCAGAGGATATTACTTATCAAGGTTTCTGTAAATGTCCTGAGCTGTGTGAAAATGGTCTTTGATTACAGTTTCTTCAAGATTATCTTTCGTAATGGCGTAGGGCTGTTCGCAATAAAATGGAACAAGCTTGCCGCTTTTATTAGGAAAATAATCATCAGGCGTTTCAGGCGTGCCTTTAATCAATGACATTGTGACATTTGCAGCTCTTGTTGCAAGCGATTTTATGGGCTTGTACACTGTCATAAATTGGGTGCCTTCTGCTATGTGCTGGCAGGCTGATAAGTCTGCGTCCTGTCCTGTTACAAGAATTTTTCCGGCAAGTCTGCGTTCTGCCAAAAGCTGAAGCACAGCCTCTGCAATCTGGTCGTTGCCGCATGTAATTGCGTCAAAATCTGTTGATGTGGCAAAAACTTCACCGGCTTTTTTTAGGGCTTCGTCGAAGCTCCATTCATCAAGCCAGATCTGCCTCTTTATTTCGATTTTTCCTCCTGTAACAAAAGGGTCTAGCACGCTCATAATGCCGCGGTTTACTTCATAAGAGTTGCTGTCACGTCTTGAACCGTTGATAATCAGATAATTGCCTTCAGGGCATGCTGCAATCAAAGATTTTGCCATAAGCATGCCGACAGATTTGTTGTCAAAAGAAACATAGGCATCAATCGGCACGCCGTTTATCGGGCGGTCATATGCAATTACCGGAATCTGTTTGTCGGCAACCTGTTGAATTACGCCTGAAAGCAGATCGCTGTCATTAGGAATAACAACAAGTGCATCAATGTCTTTTGAAAGCAGGTACTCAATCTGTGTTATCTGCGCTTCAGTTCCACCGGCAGAAAGCTGAAAAAGCACTTCGCCGCCTAAAGCCGCAATTTCGCTTGAGAAAATCTTAATGTCTTTGTTCCAGCGCTCAAGGATGAATGTGTCAGAAGCAATAGAAAAGCCGATTCTGGGCTTTGTCTTGTTTTTCTTGCTTTTAGTGGCTGATTTTTCGGTATTTATAGAAAACGGAATGCTTTGCTGTATCTTCGATTTTGAACAGCCGAAAAATGAAAGCGAAAAAATTACAAGAACTATAGCAGCCGCTATTCTTAAAAGCTTGGCAAATTTCATAAGTCTGTTCCTTTGTAGAGGGCGTTTTCTGAATTAGCCCTGAAC
>CAMJMF010000123.1 GCA_946406925.1 uncultured Spirochaetales bacterium
AGAAAGAACTTGATTATAAAGAAGGTCATGCAAATCAGGCGTTTTCCTGGCTTGTGGGCAAAGAGCTTGCTGCAGTAGTACGCCGGGAACCTCATACTTATTTTGAGATTACTGATCTTGGCCGCAGCTTTGCTGAGAATGGTACAAATGATGAGCGTATTATTTCATTTTTGAAAGACAATGGACCGCATCTTCTGCCGGAAATTGCGGCTGCGCTTAAAATTGAAAACAAAGATGTAGGAAGTGCTTTCGGTCAGCTTTCTAAAGAAGGCGTTCTTGCTATGGACGCAAATAAAAAAGCTACCTGCACAGGCAAGCCGGCAAGTGACCGCATTGCCGTAACAGCAAGCCTGTTGAAAAAAGCTGCTGCCGCTGAAAACGGCCTCATGGATCAGGCTTCGCTTTCAAAGACAGAACTTGACTGCATCGGAACTTTGGCTAAAAAACGCGGTGCAGCAGATGCCGCATTCCGCATTGTTGAGCGCGAAACTGTTGTTTATAAGCTTACAGCAGATGCAGAGAATATCAAGAAAGCATTGCTTGATGCCGGCGTTACCGGCGAAGAACTTGGTGCGCTTACACCAAAAATGATTGCATCTGGCGAATGGAAGAACAAAGCCTTCCGCGGTTACAATATCGCTGTTCCGCCTGCACGCATTATTTTGGGTAGAACTAACCCTTATGTATCGTTCCTTGAAAGCGTAAAAGACAAGCTCGTTTCAATCGGCTTTGAGGAATTTGACGGTCCGCTTGTTGAGACAGAATTCTGGAACGGCGACGCTTTGTTCATGCCGCAGTTCCATGCTGCCCGCGATATTCATGACGTATATTACGTTAAGAATCCTACACATGCAAAGAAAATCGAAGAACCGTATTTGTCTAATGTTTCTGCAGTTCACCGTGACGGCGGAAATTCAGGCAGCCGCGGCTGGAATTACACATTCGATACTAATTTTACACGCCGCCTGATTTTGAGAAGCCAGGGAACAGTTCTTTCTGCTCATCAGCTTGCATCAAAACCAAAGATTCCTGGCAAATATTTTGGAATTGCACGCTGTTTCCGCTATGACAAAGTTGATGCAACCCATTTGTCAGACTTCTATCAGACAGAAGGCATCGTTTTAGGAGAAGAAGTAAATCTTAAGACTTTGCTCGGCTTCCTTGAAATGTTCGCAGTAGAAATTGCAGGAGCTACAGAAGTTAAATACGTTCCGGGTTACTTCCCGTTCACAGAACCTTCTGTTGAAGTGCATATCAAGCACCCTGTTTTGGGTTGGTTTGAGCTCGGCGGTTCAGGTATTTTCCGCCCAGAAGTTACAAAAGCAATGGGCATTGACTGTCCTGTTCTTGCCTGGGGTATCGGTATTGACCGCATGGCTTTGATGGCACTTGGCTTGAACGACCTCCGCGAGCTTTTCAGCAGCGACATTGAACAGGTTCGTTTGAGAAAAGCTAGATATTAATTCAAGCTGTTAAGGCTGCTGCTTTTAGGGCATAAAAAAAGCTGCTGATTCTGAGAATTTTTCAGAATTGAGCAGCTTTTTTGTTTTTTAGAAGACTTGCTTTATTCGCGCAATCAATCAAACCCGATAACTTTTTGAATACGTATCGGCAGCTGATTAACATCAAACGGCTTTGCGATATAGTCAACAGCGCCAAGCTTGAGCGCGTGTGTAACAACGTCTTTGTCAGTGTTTGATGTAAGGAAGATAACAGGAATCTTCTTATAGTCATTATGCTGCTTCAATAGTTCCATAACTTCAATGCCGTCCATTTCGGGCATACGTATATCAAGCAGAATTAAATCTGGCAAGGCACGTTCAAGCATTACAAAAAGCTGCTTGCCGCCAGTCAGCAGTCTTAACTCATAGCGGTCTTTTAAAGCACTTTCGGCAACACGCAGGTTAGTAATTTCGTCATCAACAAGGTAAATCTGTTTCATTTATTCCCTCTCTTAATTCTGCTTATTTGAATAATCAGTAATTATTGATAGCAATTTTTCTGTTTCTTCAGACATTTTTCCATAATCATAAGAATATGCTGCTTCTGAAACATCATTTAGTTTTGCCTTTATTATATCATCCCATGAATAATTAGCAACTTTTTTCAGCTCTTCTTCAAAATTAACAATGTCCATATCATAAGAATATTGCTTCAAAAGTTTTGCAGACTCTAATAATACGTTAATATCGCCTTTTTGAGATGCATTCTGCGGGACGTTTTCTTTTTCAAGGAATTCCTGGATGTTCCGGCAGACGGTTTTGTAAAGCGTCATGCATTCCTCAAAGTGCTCGTCAATAAAGGCTTTATCATTATTGATGCCGGCATTTTCAAGGTTTGCCGCAAGGTCAGATACTGTGTCTGCACCGACGTATCTGGCAGCGCTTTTTAGTCCATGAATGTTTGTGGTAAAGCCCTGAATATTGTCTGCTGTCAGCATGTTATGCAGCTCTTTATCGCGCTTCTCATAGTCATTTGAGAAAGTCTTAAGAATATCAAGATAAGTCGGTTTGTCGCCGCCGGCAAAACCAAGACCATTCTGATAATTTATACCTTCAATAGCAGAATCTTCTGCCGGTTTTTGTTCAGAATCCGCATCTGCGGCAGATTCTTCTGTGTCATATTTGATTTTATCAACCGGAATCCAGTCTGCAAGTATTGCGTTAAGTTTTGCCGGCTCAATCGGCTTAGACAAGAAGTCATTCAAGCCTTCAGAAAGAAAAATTTCACGCATGCCGCTTAATGCATTTGCTGTAAGCGCAATAATCGGTTTTTTGCTGTTTTCATTATTTTCCAATGCCCTGATTTTGTGGGTGGTTTCAATACCGTCCATGTCCGGCATCAAGTGATCCATGAAAATCAAATCATAGGTCTTTTTGTAAATCAAACCGAGAGCATCATAGCCCGAAATTGCCGTCTCGCAGTCAATGTCATGAGTCTTTAAGAGGCCTTTTGCAACTTTCAAGTTGACTGAATTGTCGTCAACAACAAGAACTTTTGCTTCTGGTGCAAAAACTCTTGTAAAGTTGTGCGTCTGTGCAAGATGTGTCTGTGCAAGAGAATCGTTGCCGGAGAGAACCTGCGCAAGCTGAATGCATGAAACCGGCGTAATAAGCACGCAGGTTTTGCTCTGCGAAACAGCTACAGAATCTTCTGCAATCTGCACAACTTTCAAGTCTGAAAGGTTTTCAGCTTTAATGCACTGCTGAACTTTGTCAAAATATTTTGAAGAAACAAATACAAAGTCATAATTTGATTTATCGCCTGTTTTATTTCTGTCAAGGCACACTGTTGCAGTCTTAACGTCAACGCAAAGATCAACCTGAGAATTGAGAGTCTCAAATTCTTTCAGCATGAACTGACTTGTTCTGTTATTCGGTTCAAAGTAAAGAACTTTCTTATTAACAGCGTCTTTTGTTTCAACAAGCGGTTTGTATTCTGAAACTGTCTGCTGAACAACAGCCGTAAATGTAGAACCTTTGCCGTATTCGCTTTTTACGGAGATTGAACCGTTCATCATTTCGCACAATTTCTTGGTAATAGAAAGGCCTAAGCCTGTACCGACGATATTGCGGTTTTTCTGCGCGTCAAGGCGTTCAAATTCTGTGAACAAATGTTTTCTGTCTTCATCTTTTATGCCTATACCGGTGTCGCTTACGATGAATTTCAGTTCGTAGCTGTTTTCTTTTTCTTCACCTGCAACCGTCAAAAAGACGTAGCCTTCGTGTGTGTATTTTACGGCGTTGCTCAAAATATTCAGAAGAATCTGCTTTAAGCGGATTTCATCGCCCGTCATTTCAGACGGAATCTTCGGGTCAATATGAACAAAGAAATCGAGGTATTTGTCCTGGGCTCTGAGCTTAATCATTGTAATTACGTCGTTTATCATTTCGATAAAGTTGTACGTTACAACTGTAAGCGTAAGCTTGCCCGACTCAATCTTAGAAATGTCGAGAATGTCATTGATAATGCCGAGCAAACTTCGGCAGGCTGTAGAGATGTTTCTGGCATACTCAATATTTGAATTTGACGAAGATTTGTCGAGCAGAATCAAATCGCTCATGCCCATAATTGCGTTCATAGGCGTTCTGATTTCATGGCTCATGCTCGCAAGGAAGTTTGATTTTGCTTTTGTAGCGGCAAGCGCGGCTTCTTTTGCCTCGCGAAGCTGTTCGTTCATCTTTACCATGTCGGTAATGTCAGTAAAGATACTGTACATAACCGGCGTGCCGTTGTAGTTTTCGTTTACAAAAAGACATTTTGTGCGTACCGAAATGTACTGGCCGTTTTTATGCTGAATTCTATAAGAAATAGAATACGGCATCTTTTTTTCCATTGCGAAATACAATGCTTCAAAGATTTGCGGTACGTCGTCCTGATGGAAGTATTTAATGCCCATAAAGCCGTCGTTTTCAATGTCTTTTGAAGTGCGGCCGATAAGGTTGAGGAACTTCTGGTTTGTGTACAAAAACGTGAATTCCGGGTTTACGGCAAGCTTTGCGATACCGTCTGCGGCAGTATTAACCAGCTCGTCAATGTCTTTTTCATCAACAAAAAGCGCCTGATGCTTCAAAAGCTGTGACTCATAAATTGTGAATGTGTCCATTCCGTGGGTCTGGCTGAAATAGAGCGCTTCGTTTGCGTTGCCGAACAGTTCTTTATAATTTGTGCTGTGTTCCGGATACAGGGCACAGCCGATACTTGCCGTTACCGTACATGTAATATTCTCGTTTACAACCTGCCTGTGAAGCTCATCGCAGAGAATTTGCAGCTGTGTTTTCAGCATCGCGCGGTTTCCGTAGTTCTTTATAAGAACTGCAAAACTTACGCCGCCTAAACGGCCTACAATATCGTCTTTGCGGATATTGCGCTTTATTGTTTCAATAAAGTTCATGATTACAGAGTCGCCGTTCAAGTAGCCGAGCGTTTCGTTAATCTGGCGGAAGTTGTCTATATCAAAAATTACAAGAGCGTGGTGACCGTTTGTTGTTTCTGCCTGTGCAAGAAAATCTTTTACTCTGCTGTCAAACGAAGATTTGTTAAGCAGGTTTGTGAGAAAGTCTTTTTCGCTTTTTTCGATAAGCGAAAGTTCCTTGCGTTTTTCTTCATCAATGTTGCGGACAAAGATAATGGCGCGGACTGTTTTAGTTGATTCAAAATAATACAGCGTTATTTTTGCACTTTTCCACAGATAATTCTCGCTGTAGGTGTTGTCCATAAAAAGAAGCTCGCCTGAATATTCGCCGTTTTCATATTTTTTAAGCAATGTTTCTGTGCGCAAACTATCATAAAATTGTGTTGCAAATTTATGGTGAATTACTTTTTCAACAAGCAGTTTGAGCATGTCGTCGTAGCTTGTCTTTTTGCTTAAATTCAGATGGTCTAAAAGTGCGTCTGCTGATTTGCCGAGAACCACATTGTCTGTCAGGTCAGCTTCAATAACATTTTCGTAGATGTCACAGCAAATTTCGCGCAAAAAGCGTTCATGCTCATATTTTGAATCTGCAAGATTTTCTCTTGTAAGATAAATTCGATTTCTAAGGTGATAGACTATGATGCAGATGCCCAAAAGGAGCGCGGCTAAAACCCAGATAGTTGCTATAATATAGAGAAGATTGTTTGTGAAATCTTCTGTGGAAATTATTGAAAGCAAAATCCAGTTGCGCTCCGGCACTGAAATGTGTGTTGCAAAGTGGGTGCTGCCGTTATTGTCGGTAAAAAGGAACATGCCTTCTGAAACATCTTTAAATGTGGTCTTAATGAAATTGACCGGCCATTTTTTGAATATTTTAAATATAAAGCTCTTGTTTTGGTTAATGCAGCCCGAAAGCAATGAATTCACTGAAA
This sequence comes from uncultured Spirochaetales bacterium, assembly GCA_946406925.1. Taxonomy (GTDB): domain Bacteria; phylum Spirochaetota; class Spirochaetia; order Treponematales; family Treponemataceae; genus UBA1240. The sequence goes on from CAMJMF010000123.1 coordinate 5,848, forward strand.
AATTAAGCTCGGCAAGGTCTTTTGTAGAAGCCAGAATTTTTCCGTCTTTGTCGCAGAGCACAAACGAATTTTTGCGTTCTGAATCGTTGGGCATAAACTTGTCGAAGATGTTCTCTGCATAGATGATGTTGCCCAAAAAGCCGCAATTTTCAGATTCTAAATAAACTGGCGCAGAAAAAACAAAAACGGGATTTTGCTTTGCGCCGCCGTTTGCCCTGCCTGCATTAAAGCTAATTGTTTCAGGTCCGGAGAAGCTGTTCTTTTTGGTCAGCAAAGTGTGGATTTCGCTTTGAAAAGCAGAAACGTCTGTTTTGTCTGACGAGAAGCATGTGTTTTCGCGTATGTCGTTGTACAAGAGAAAGTCGGCGGCTAAACCGCTTTTAGAAGCCGGAAGCGCCTCTTCTGGTGTTTTGTCTTTTATGGCTGCTGCAAAGTCTTCTGCGGCAGACTTTGTTTTCAAAAGCTCATAATTAAGGGAAATCTCAAAAGTAGAACGCTGCTGTTCAAGTGTGTGCAGATTCTGCGAGGCAAGCTCTTTAGTCTTTAAATCTATGACGAGAAGGCTTGCAGTAACAAGAACAACAGATAAAACGATAATTACCGGTATAAAAACCAAAGGAGGCAGACGTACTTGTTTCTTTTGTTCAGACATTTTGTTCCTACACTTTTGTCATCAATAATTTATGAATAAGTATTTCCATTAAATTATATAGCAATCTTATTTATTTGTGGTAATTATTTTTAATTGTAAATGGGCAAAAACAAGCAATTTATTAAAAAAAATTCTTGATAGATATAGTAACTGATTGTAAAATATAAAGGAATTTGAGAAATGTTACTTTTTTGGGCTGACAAGTAAAACAAATGGCGAAATCTGCCGATAATAAGTAAACATTATCTTTTTTTGATTTTTAAATTGCTTAAAAAAGTTGACAGACTTGCCGGCTTTTTATGGGAGACAGAATGAAATTAACTCATAAGTTAAGACTTTTGTTCTTTGCTGTTTCAACAATTCCATTGTTTATAAGCAGTGCGATCATGTTGATTATGAACTACAAAGCCACTGTAGGAGACATTTATTCGTATTATGATACATTTGTTGATAATGCGGCTTCTTCAGTATCAGCTTTTTTCCATGAAAAGACATCTGTAGCTTCAACTCTTTCAAAGAACAGCCATGTTGTTAATCATGAATGGTCTGATATTGAAGCTTCAATGAAAGCTGTTGTTGCTGACGGCACTTTTGAGAAAATCATTCTTGCTTTTAACGACGGAACTTACCATAACACAGGCGGCGGAAACCCTTACTTTGACGGCAAACAGACTTCTGACAACAAAAGCCCGACTGCCAAGCTTTCTTCTATTGCTATCCGCGATTATTTTAAAGACATTATTACCAACAATAAGGCTGAAAAAGTCATGTCTTATGTTTCAGAGCCTGTTGTTTCTTTGAGTAACGGCGTAAGACAGATAATGGTCTGTCAGACTCTGCACAAAAACGGACATTTGAACGGTATGATTGCGGGTTCTGTTTCATGGAATTTGTTTGCAAAAGAACTTGAAACTCTTCAGGCTCAGGCAAAAGAAACATTCGGTGCTGAGGTAAAATTCTTAATCGTAAACGACCAGGGAAATATCGTATATCACTGGGACGACAACATGATGGTTCGTGTAAAAGAAGAGAACGGAAACAAAATTTCTGTAACTTCTTCAATTGCTGAACTGCCGCAGTCTTTTACTGAATATGCACAGAGAATGGTTGCACGTGACGATTCATTTACAACTATCGAATATAATCTGGATAAAACCCGCGAATTGTTTAACTATTGTCCGATTGACGGAACATATATGACTCTGGGTATCTTTATTGAGCGTGCTCCGTTGTTTGCCCAGATCAGATCTCAGATGTCTTTTGCAGCAATCTGGTTGATCTTTATTACAGTTCTTGTACTGATTGTTTCGTTCGCTTTCTCAAAGAATATTGTTATGCCTTTGAGCACAATTGCAAACAGTTTTGGTACGCTTGCAACTGGTGCCGGTGACCTTACTGTCCGCCTTGCTTCTAAAGAAGGCGGCAACGACGTTATGGCGCGCATTTCAAGCAACTTCAACAACTTCCTCGGCAAGCTCGGCGATATTATCCGTTCTATTCAGTCTGAAGCGGCACAACTTGGTAACGTTTCATCTAACTTGAACGACAACGTAAGCCGCACAAAGAACGCGATTAACGACATTAACGAAAAGACAGACGTTCTTTCTAAAAACGCTATAAATTTGAGTGCCAGTATCGAAGAGACAACTTCTACAGTTCATGAAATTTCAAAGACAATTGAAAGCTTGAACTATCAGATTGGCAACCAGGCTAACAGCGTAAACGAATCATCTGCCGCTATTGAAGAAATGGTTGCAAATATCCAGTCTGTTTCAAACAACCTTGGACGTGCAAGTAAGACCTTTACAGAGCTTAAAGGTGCGTCTGAAACCGGTAGAAACACAATGGAAGGCGTTATTGAGTCTGTTAAAGAGACAGCCCAGCACTCACAGCAGCTGCTTGAAGCAAACGAATTGATTGAGACTATTGCATCTCAGACAAACCTTCTCGCTATGAACGCTGCAATCGAAGCTGCACATGCAGGCGATGCAGGTAAAGGTTTCTCTGTTGTTGCTGATGAAATCCGTAAACTTGCGGAAGATACTTCTGAGCAGTCAAAGAAAATTGCAGAAATGCTCCGCATAGTAGTTTCAAACATTGGAAACGTTGTAGACCAGTCAACTGATGCAAACACTGTATTTGAAGATATTTCTGGTCAGATTGGTAATGTCAATGATTTGATGGCTGAGATTTCAATGTCTATGAATGAGCAGGCTGAAGGTTCTCAGCAGGTTCTTGAATCTCTAAGAACAATGCAGAATACAACTACACTTATTCTGAACGGCTCAACCGAAATGAACACTGGTGCTTCTATGGTTCAGAAAGAAATGGTTAACCTTAGAGATTTTGCTTATCAGGTTAAAGAAGTTACGCAGAATGTTTATGACAAGATGGAACAGATCAGTACTTCTGTTGACAGCGTTTCTTCTTTGTCTAGTGAAAACAATAACTTGTCTGATAATCTTTACGAGCAGACAAAAGGCTTTAAGCTTTAATATTGAGATATTTCCGCGCTTTGCTTGAAGCTGCGCTGCAAAATAGATGCGGAAATATTTCAAAAAAAGGCTGTCGGTGTTTTTCCGGCAGCCTTTTTTATTCGTGCGGAGGGTTTAATACCCCGACCCTTGGGTCGAAAAAGGGGTATT
>CAMJMF010000124.1 GCA_946406925.1 uncultured Spirochaetales bacterium
GGTCGCCCGCAATAGATTTTGAGTCTATCGTGTCTACCATTCCACCACGCCGGCAAATAAATGATGATGAAATGTAACATATTGCGAAAAAAAAGACAAGACCCAATTTCTGCAAAACATAAAAAAAGCCGGCACTTCAATTAAAGCACCGGCTTCATCTATAATCTAAGATTATTTGGTCAGCTTGCGGCATTCCATGTAGAAGCGTTTTTCGCTTGCTTCTCCCATAGAAAAGCTTTTGCGCGGAAGAACACCGCACGAAGCGATTGTCTTAAAGAAATTGTCCTTTGAAATCTGCGGAAGCAGAATGCCGATTGTGTTGTCCTGTGCTCCAAGGCGGAATATTTCCTCGCTGCCGTGGATAAAATCAAGCTCAGCATCGCCAAAAATTGAAAGGAAGGTGTCGAGAATCGGCTGGAAATAGCTTACCATTAAGTCAGGGCAGATTGCGTCTATCATAACGTAGCGCTGTTCGCCTTTTTCGGTCTTGTAAATCATACCGATAACTTCCTGCGAAGATTTAACCTCTTCGTCGAGTTCTTCTGCAGATTTAAGGTGATAAACTGTTGCAGAAAGCTCTGCCGAAATATAGCGTATCAACATTTCTGGCAGCGAACCGAACAAAACGCGGTGAATCGGCTCAAAGGTAAGACCGTCATCGTAGATGTTTACAATTTCTACAAGCGCATATCTAAGAGGGTGGTCTGTAACGCCCGGGTTCTTTGTTTTAAATTCGTTCCATACAGCTTTTGCAGTTGCAAGCGAATGGTTTCCGTCGCCTACAGCAAAAAGCGGAGAAGCTGAGCCGTCTGTTTTGTCTACGCCGTTTTTTTGCGCAATCTTAAGAATGCTCTCGCTTATATGCTCAAAAAGAGCTTCATCTTTTACAGCCCAGCCTGTAATGTGCCCTGATTTCAGCATTAAATCGGTGTCGTAAACTACAGGTGCATTTGCGGCTTTTGCTTTTTTGCCGGTTTCTTCAACAAGCAGCTTGTCGCTGTCGCTTACAAGAAGCATGATGTGCGGGCTTTCAAGCGGTGCATCGCGTCTGATTTCCATTCTCGGCGGAATGCGTGATTCGATTGTCTGTTCAGTCGCGCGGATTTTTGCCTGAGAATAAGGCTTCCATTCATAAGCTTCAAGGTCAACTGCCGTAACAAGACCTTTGCGGATTCTACCGTATGCGGTTTTTCTTTCAAGATAAACCATGCCGTTAAGCGGTTCGGCAAAAACTCCCGAATCAAGATATTTCTGCATGGTACTGTTTATATTGGCAAGGCGCTCTTTTCTATCGTTGTCTTCAAGATAAACTTCAGGAAGAATGCAGTGCAGCATTGAAGGTTTGCCTGCGGCGGTATCTGCTACGTCCTTCCAGTACTGGCGGTTTTGAGTATATTGATCGCAGGCGATAACTGCCCACGCATTCAGGTCTGTTCCCTGTTTGGGAAGTAAAATCTCCGGCACAGCAATGCCGTATTTTGTGAATGTATCTTTGTAATTCATGCATTCACTATACATCAAAATTCGCGCTTTTGCTAGTGCAGCAGCCAGGCGCCTGCCCGGTCGTCAGTTCAGTGCAAGCTTTTCTTTTTGCTCTTTTGACAGTATAATTTTTTAGGGTGGATTATGAATTCTAATCAAGAGCTGGTTCAAAGTCAGCGGCTGGCGTTAAAGCTTTCGCCGCAGATGATTCAATCAATAAATTTGCTGACACTGCCTGTATTTGAGCTTAGAGAACGCATATTGGACGAAGCCGAGAAAAACCCTGCGTTAGAAATTGTTTCTGATTCCGGGCTTGAGGCTTCTGACGACATGTACACAAATTCCGCTGAGACAAAATCCGGCGACGCGTCCAGTTCATTCCTTCAGTTTTTAGAAAACCAGCCTGCAAAAGAAGAAACCCTGCAGGAACACCTGCTTGCCCAGCTTTTAGAAACAGATTTGCCGCCGGAAGACCGCCTGCTTGCCGAAAGCATAATACAAAACCTTGACGAACACGGCTTTCATTTTGTTGCGCCAGAAGCTTTGTATGAGGAACTTTTTGCCGTAAAAAGTCTTGACGGCGCGCAGAAAGCGCAGCTTGAGAGCGTTCTAAATATAATCAGGAATTTTGACCCGCCGGGCACAGCTTTTGATAACGCATATCAGAGCCTTTTGTTTCAGGCAGAGAAAAAAGCCGCGCCGCCCCTTGTAATGGAGCTGCTCAAAAACCATTTTGAAGAACTTTCAAATATGCGCGTCTCAACATTTCAAAAGCGCTTTCCGGCTTATTCAGCGGCAGAAATTTCAGAGGCATTTGATTTTATCAAAACCTTAGAGCCGTTCCCTGCAAGAGAATTCGGCGGCGCAGACGTTCAGTTTATTGTGCCTGATGTTTACGTCTACAAAGTTGACAGCGATTCCCCGGAAATTGACGACCATTTTGCCGTAATCTGCGAAGAAAAAGGGCTGCCCGTCTTGAAGCTTTCGCCGCTTTTTCTTGATATTGCCAAAAACAAAGATAACGCCGCCAAAGAAAGCGCTTTTGTAAATGAGCAGCTTAAAGACGCCGAATGGTTCTTGAACGGACTCGGCAGGCGCAATCAGACCTTGGTAAAAGTAACAAGAGAAATTGTCCGCCGGCAGAAAGCCTTTTTTCTGGGCTTTGCCACGGCGCCTTCGCCGTTGCGCATGAGCGAAATTGCCCAAGCCCTGGACATTCACGAGGCAACCGTCTCGCGGATTACATCGGGCAAATATCTTCAGTGCAGCGCAGGCATTTTTGCACTCCGCTATTTCTTTACAAACGCGGCAGTTACTAAAACTGAATCTACTAATGGCAGTGCTTCAGTTTTTTCAAAAGAAGAAGTGAAAAACCGAATAAAACAGCTTATCGACGAAGCCGAAAAAAGCGGTAAAAAGCTTTCTGACGAGAAAATCTCAAAAAAGCTGGAAGAATACGGCATGTCCGTAGCCCGCCGAACCGTCTCAAAATACAGAGCAGAACTGAAAATACAATCGAGCTACGACCGCTAACCAAGGGAGGACACCAGCTCTACTCGGAGGCGGATCATTCCCCTAAAACCCCTATCTTCCCCAGCACCGTTCAAGAGGGGAACCCCTTGAAAATCCCCTGATGTGTACAAAAGCCAGTTTGTGTACAGGCTTATGCCTTAAAAGCTGGTGCGAAAAGATGTAAGTTTCAAGACTGTAAAAACAGCTGTTTTGCTTTCGGTTTAACTTGCAAAAACAGATACTTCATTTATACTAGTAATGTAAGTTTTTCTTAAAGATGAATTATTCACTTTTTGAAGAAGCTTGATGATGTGCTTTATTAGGAGGTTTACATGAATGTAACATTGAGCGCCGTAGGTTTTGATTTTCAGCAGGAACAGCAGGACTTGATTAACAAGAAACTTGAAAGAATTAATTATGCTGAAGATTTGATTGTGGATCTTCTTGTTCGTGTAAAAGACGATAAAAAAATCATTTTTGATGTTACTGCCAATTTCCGCTGGGGTGCTTCTGCCCATGTTTCTGCAGAAGACTATGATTTTGGTGCAGCATTGAACAAGACAATGGATATTCTTGATACTAAGGTCAAGAAAGAAAAAGATAAAATCCAGAAGAAATAGCAGTTTCTGAAAACTTAAGATTTCTTCTATAAAATGAAAGCCGGAATCGGAAAATGTGCCAGAGTTTATGGTGCATTGCGGTTGCCGGCTTTTTTGTTTCATAAATGTAATACGTCTAATGTTTTGTGATTGCAAATTCTCTTTTGAGCGTGTATATTCGTATGTATGGCTGAGAAGCGTTTTACCGTTTTAGATTTGCTTGATTTAGACTTAAAAGGACATAACTCTCTTAATCTCCATTGTGTTTGCGGAAGAAGAGGCTTGACACGTGAACTTACAGTTCCAGAAATCAACCGTCCTGGTCTTGCTCTTTCGGGCTTTTTTGAATCTTTCGGTGCTCAGCGCGTGCAGCTTCTTGGGCGCGGTGAAGTCGCCTATCTTGCAAAGCTTATTGCGGAAAACAATCTTCAGACTTTGACGCAGCTTTTTTCATACGAAATTCCCTGCTGCATTTTTACGCACAATCTTGCGCCAGACCCGCATGTAATTGAACTTGCCGAAGAGGCCGGATGTGCCATTCTTCAGACAGATTTGTCTTCAACTGAATTTTCGAGCAGGCTTCTGCGTGTGTTCTCGAACATTTTTGCACAGCACAAAACAATGCATGGTGTTCTTGTAGAAGTTTACGGTCTTGGTATTCTGATAATGGGCGATTCGGGTGTCGGCAAAAGCGAGACGGCTTTGGAGCTTGTTGAACGCGGCCACCGTCTTGTTGCTGATGACATTGTAGAAATCCGCTGTGTAAACGGTAACACGATTTTGGGGCAGGGTGCAAACCGCGTAATAAGCCACCACATGGAAATCCGCGGCCTCGGCATCATCAATATTTCGCAGCTTTACGGCATCGGGGCAATCCGCGAGCAGAAAGAAGTTCAGCTTGTCGTTAAGCTTGAAGAATGGAACTCGGCTAAGGTTTATGACCGCCTTGGAACGCAGCAGCTTTCAATCGATTTGCTCGGCGTAAAAGTTCCTCTGCTTGAAATTCCTGTAAAGCCCGGCCGGAATGTTCCAATTATTATTGAAACGGCGGCTATGAACGAGCGTCTTAAGGCAATGGGCTATTTTTCTGCTCGTGAATTTAATCAAAATGTATTAAAATGGATTGAAACGGATGCAGCACAAGCTGCCTATTATGGCAGCGACGATTCTTATTAATATCGGGGTTTAACTTATGGTTGAAAAAATAGTTACAGTACAGAACAGAGCGGGTATTCACGCCCGGCCGGCCGCACTTATTGCACAGACTGCGAACAAATTCGCTTCGGAAGTGCTTATCGAAAAAGATTCAGTAACTATTAATGCTAAGTCAATCATGGGTGTAATCACTATGGCTGCCTGCTATCAGACTGTGCTTACTGTGCGCGCTACCGGCTCAGACGAAGAAGCCGCTGTTGCCGCAATTCAGGCTTTGTTTGAAAACAAATTTGAAGAAGACTAGATTGTTGCTGTATTCATATATAAGGTTTAATTTCTCTTTGTGAATAATACAGGGATATTAAGCTCAACAGAATAAAATACGAGGTTTATGATGTTCTCAAAGAGACAAGAGCAAATAATGGAAAATTGGGGAAGTTTACGAGAACCATTAGTTTCTATTGTATGTATTACGTTCAATCATGAACAATATATAAGTCAGGCGTTAGATGGCTTTTTAATGCAGAAAACCAATTTTCCTTTTGAGGTTGTTATTCATGATGATGCATCAACAGATAAAACAGCAGATATAATTCGAAAATATGAAGAAAGATATCCTCAAATTATTAAGCCAATTTATGAGACGGAAAATCAGTATTCTAAGATAGGATCTTTATTTATTAGAAATCTTTTACCATCCCTAAAAGGAAAATATATTGCAGGTTGTGAGGGTGATGACTATTGGACAAATGAAAACAAACTTCAAATGCAGGTAAATTTTTTAGAATCTCACTCAGATTATGGTTTTTGCTGTACTGATGTAGATATTTATTATGAAAGTACAAAAAAATATGAAAGAGCAATAACAAAAAATAAAAAAAACTTCCTAGATTTTGAAAATGCAATTAATTCAAAAGGCTATCTTTTAAATTTAACATGGGTTTTAAAAAAAGAATTATATTTTTCTTTTTTTTCTAAATTTGAATGCTGCTATATTGATACTGCACTGCAATTGTTTTATGAGATATGTCTTAATTCAAAAGGGAAATATTTAAATATAGTTACAGGTGTATATAGAAGGAATATGGGTAGTTTATCATGTTTTTCTGAAGACCAAGAAATGAAAAAGTTTAATTATTTCAAATCTTGGTTTAAGTTGATGAAGGAATATATACCTAAATTTGATAATGAAAAAGAGAATGAACTTGAAGTATATAAATTTGGAATTGAATTTGTTTTGACACCTGCTTTGCTATTTGATGACAGAGATATAATAATTGATTATGTATCATATATAGAAAAAACGAAAGGTGCCTTTTTAAATCAGTTATGCGATTGCATTACTGAAAAAGAAAAAGAAAAAAATCTTATATTAAATTCTCGTTCATATAGGCTTGGAAAGTTTATTTTATTTCCAATAAGAAAGCTTTTAAAGTTTATGAAGCTTAACAAAACGCCTTTGAAAAGTTAATTATAACTCTATAATTGTTACTATAATAAAAACTCAAATCTTGTTATAAAGTATTGAAGGAATATTACAATGAGATATAAAAATTATGATACTATCAGAATCTATATATCATAATATTCAGTATTTATATTATAATGACTGAACAAAGTTTGTATCAGACAATAACTAATGTAGCTTATCTTTACTTCTAAAAATTTTATTTGTTTCAATATTATCTTAAATAATTATTCCTCTATTTTCTTCTAAGAATAATTACATCTATTAAAAAAATTATATCAGTAAAACAAGGCATTCATTCTCATCAATTCTTTATGGACTTTGACAGTTCAATTATTTTTTCATAGTTTAATAGGTCAAAAAAATTACTATATAAATAAAAGCAAGCTTTAGAAAACGCTACTTATGGAAAAACGGATAGAATATTTAGTTTTAATTCTTTTACATATCTGTAAATCAGTGTTACAAAGGTGGCATGTATATATGATTTATTCCGTTAAGTTTCATTAAATATTCAAGACTCATCGAGAACAGTTCAACTTTACGCTATTATCATGGAATTCAATTTCGTGATAATGTTTAAATTCAATATAATACAGATTCCATTTTATTCACTTATAACATACAAAATCTATCTTTAGTCATTCGCTAGGTCATTGCTCTATTAAACTCTTCCCGTGTAGTAAAACGTAGAAATATATCTTCTAAAGACATATTGGTACTTATAAATGTAAGAACTTAATCTTCTTTAGAGAACATATCTATAATATTGATATATTTTTATTTTATTGTTTCATCAATAACAAATCTTTTGGAATTATCACTTTGATTCCTGTATATTTATGTATAACAAATCCACAGCGATACCATTTCATATTAGTTAGTTTATTTCGGGTAATTCAAATTCTATTACAATACGAATTTTATATCATATAATGTTGATTTTATAAGCAGATTGTTGAAATTCTGCTATCTAATATCCATCTTTGCAGAAAAAAACTTTCATAACCATATGTCTTCCAATCATTTTCAATACAAGATTCAATGTTATATACTTAGTTTTGCATTTTAAAGAGATTTATTAATCGCTAAATTCCTTTGATACTGCTTTATTAAATAAGTCAAGTATGATAAATGCTTGTGTGTATGTGTATTATATAATCGGTTCCTTTGTTGAGTATGCTGTAATAAACTCTAATTTGCCTTTTATAATAAATGGATCTGATTTGAATGATTGTCATCAAAAGTTAGAAAAACTTTTATGATGAAATGTTCATTGTGGAAACCATTCAAAGCAGTTATCATAGCTTCTTCTAAGTTTTTTCAATTTCAAGTTCTTTATTTTCTTCTATGATACTTATATTCACTTATTAATCAGGATATTTATGAGTGATATTATTAGAAAGATAATCAGCTAATTATATATAATCTAAATTTATGAACAGTTTTGATTACTGAGACACCATATTTAGAATCACCTAATAAAAGAAATTTTTTATACCCGTTTTTTTATTATCTCTAGCACTCTTTCAACTTCATTATCAATTAAATCTGCATATATTGGTAAACAAAGAACTTGTTCTGCAAGTTTTGTTGCTATTGGTAAATTTTCAGGTTTAGAAGATTCTAAATCACGATACACAGGAAAGTTTGAAATCAATGGATAAAAATATCGCCTTGTCAAAATATTCTTTTCTTTTAGCTTCGCATACAAAGCATCACGAGTCATCCCATATTCATTTTCTGTAATGAAAATTGGAAAGTATGAATAGTTATGACGGACACCCTTAATATCAGAAAAAAAACGAATTCCAGGAATATCTTTAAGTGCTGAACGATACAATTCTGCAACATGTTTACGTTTTGCGATTGCTTCATCAACTTGCTTTAGGTTCAAAAGTCCATATGCAGAGCGAATTTCATCCATCTTACTATTTATACCAGGAGCAACAACTGTAACTTCGTCTGCAAATCCAAAATTTTTAAGATAGTCAATTCTTTCCTTTGTTGTCTTATCACTACAAACAAGTGCTCCGCCTTCTATTGTGTTATATACTTTTGTTGCGTGAAATGACAATGTACTCATATCTCCATTTTGTAAAATCGATTTTCCATTGACTGTTACGCCAAAAGCATGGGCTGCATCATAAATAACTTTTAGTCCATAAATTTCTGCTATTTCTTGAATGCGCTTAGTATTACATGGATTTCCGTAGACATGAACCGGCATAATCGCGGTTGTATTTGGTTTAATTGCTGCCTCAATCTTTTCAGGATTAATATTTCCTGTTTCTTCTTCTACGTCAACAAAAACTGGCTTTAGATTGTTCCACCAAATTGAGTGTGTTGTTGCAACAAAACTGTATGGAGTTGTAATAACTTCGCCATTAATTTGCATAGCCTGTAATGCCGTAATAAGAGGCAATGTTCCATTTGTAAACAGAGAAAGGTATTGAACGTCAAGATATTTTGCGAGAGCGTCTTCCAGTTCCTTATGATAATGCCCATTGTTTGTAAGCCATTTGCGATTCCAGATATCCTCAAGATACTTTTCAAAATCTTTTAAATTTGGCAGAAGAGGGCTTGTTACTGTGATTGTTTTTGGTCTAGGCATTATTATATTCCTACAAATTATATAAAATAACTAGTTAAATCTATTCTGTGGGTTTTAACTAGTCAAGTGTTAAAATATATAAGGATAAACAAATAAAATATCAATGGTAATAATATTGGTATTTTATCATGGGCACTGTATTTGTTAATTATTCTTTCGTTGAAATATACGTTTCTTTTCCATTTGAAGTTGTGAAAATTCTCTTGTCTTTTGTAATATTTTTTATATACTAATGTATAGATATGAAAGCTTTAACAGAATGTCAGCAAGAATCATTGCGTTATATCCGTGATTA
>CAMJMF010000125.1 GCA_946406925.1 uncultured Spirochaetales bacterium
TTTTCTGCAAGAAGACCGTTCGTAAATATTTTCAGTTTCTCTTTCATTTTGAATTTTCCTCGATTACAGCCTGTGCTTCGCTTACCGCAGCCTTAAGAATTGCGGCAATTCCTTTTGAAGAAATCGTTGCGCCGGAAAGCGCAACAACATCATCGCCCACAACAAAAGCGTCTGAAGGCGTTTTTCCATTATACTGATCCATGTAGCCGTCTTCTTTCGCTCTCTGCCCGAAACCTGGCGAATCTGATAATTCCAGAATTGACGTGCCCTTAACTGCAAAAGATGCATCAACGCCAACAAGAATCACAGCCCTGTCATAAGTCGGGCCTTCAGCCTCAACCACAGCACCAAGGAGCGTATCATCTTCACTTTTTGCAAGACTCACGCTGCGGAAACTTACATCACCGCCCTGCTCTAAAGCGACTGCTGCAACCGCTTCAAATTTTGCAGCTTCAGGAAAAATCTGTTTCATTGCGGCGGCAGAACCAGACAGTTTCAATGCCGCAATTCTAGGTGCAGTTATGCTGTTTACAAGTGCAAGCGAAACGCATGAAACAACTGAAAAAGCTGCCAAAATCAGCCCAAGCTTCAATATATCTTTCATTTTATTCCCCTGCCTGTTCCGTAAATGCGGCCTTTCAGCCTGTTCAAGAAAGACACTGTAGCGTTCATTATAAGAATGCTGAACATAACGCCTTCCGGGTAGCCGCTGAACTGACGAATAAGCGCTGTAATAAGACCGCAGCCAAAGCCGAAAAGCAGTCTGCCCTTTTTTGTTACAGGCGATGTGGCATAGTCTGTTGTCATGAATACAGCACCAAAAAGCAGACCGCCAGACAAAAGCTCAAAAAGCGCGTCGCCAGAACCCAAGCCGTATGAACCTGTAAAAAGCCAGCCGTAAAGAACGGTTGTTGCAACCATGGCTACAGGCGCACGCCAGTCGATTATCTTTATGCATACAAGAAAAACAAAAGCAATCAGAATCAGCAGCGCACTTGTCTCGCCTATACAGCCGCCTGTTGTGCCGAAGAACATATCAGTATAAGAAGCTAAATTTCTGCCGATTGCAAGCGGTGTTGCCGAAGAAACAGCATCAACAGCTAAAGCAGGTGCTTTCCAAGTGCCCATAAGTTTAGGAAAACTGATGAACAAAAAGGCGCGGCCGGTAAGTGCCGGGTTAAAAACATTTGCGCCAATTCCGCCGAAAAATTCTTTTGCCACAACAATTGAAACAAGCGATGCCAGCACAGGCAGCCACAAAGGCAGATCAGGCGGAAGCACAAGACCTAGCATAAGACCGCTTACCAAAGCAGAGCAGTCGCTTGAGCGCACCGGTTGTTTTGTAAGCTTTCTGAACAAAAACTCAAAGACAACGCTTGAAACGCTTGTAACAAGGAGCGTAATCAGCGCGTTCAAACCAAAAAGCACAACACCAAAAACACACAGCGGCAGCAAAGACAAAACAACTGTGCACATTATTTCCTGTGTTGAGACTGCAAGTGAAATATGAGGACTTGAAGAAAGATAAATCTCGTTTACATCAGATGGTGCGCTCATTTGTCAGCTCCTTTTTTACCGTCAGCCGCCTTTTTTGCCATAATCTCGCGGTGTTTAGTTTTGCCAAGTCTGAAATACTGAACAAGACGCACTTTTGCAGGGCAGACATATGCGCACGTACCACATTCATTGCAGTCCAAAAGACCGTATTTTATGGCAGCTTCTAAATTATCAGCTTTAACAGAACGCATCATCATTACAGGCGTCAGTCTGCAAGAACATACATCCACGCAGTTGCCGCAGCCGATACACGGCGTTTCTGCAGCAAGTGACACTTCTTTTTCAGAAAGGAACAGTACACCAGATGTGTTTTTCTGTACCGGAAACTGTGCGTTCATCATCGAAAAGCCCATCATAGGACCGCCGCTAATAATCTTTTTTACGCCGGGCTTAAGCTTTATAACTTCTGGAATTAAGTCACCGATCAAAGTACCGAGCGGAACGCGCAGATTCTTTGGTGTTTCACAGCAGCCGCCGGAAATTGTGAGGGCACGATCCACAAGCGGTTTGCCCAGTCTGAATGCGTCTGACATTGCTATAAGAGTGCCCGCATTCTGAATGACACAGCCTGCGTCAGCCGGCAGCTTTCCTGAAGGAATCTCGCGGCCGAGAACAGCCTTAACGAGCATTTTCTCGCCGCCCTGTGGATATTTTGTTTTAAGCAGCTGAACTGAAATATCTGATTTTCCAGTTTTAGCGATTACTTTTTCGATGTGTTCAACTGCATAAGCTTTATTATCTTCAATAGCAATAATACCGCGTTTTGCGCCTGTTAAATGCATAGAAATAGCAAGTCCGTCTACAATTTTGTCAGTCTCTTCCAAAAGAGAACGTTCATCAATTGTAAGATAAGGCTCGCATTCTGCGGCATTTGCTATAACGCAGTCTACTGTCTTGTCAGCAGGAACATTAAGCTTTACATGTGCAGGAAAAGCCGCACCGCCCATGCCTACAATGCCGCACTGTCTTACGCGCTCAATAGCGGCAGCTTTTTCACATGAATATGGGTCTAATGGCGGCAGGTAGCTTGTACGGTCAGTTCCGTCTGCTTCTATAACTATGCACAAGGCTTCGGTGTTGCCTGTTACAAGGTGCGGTTCAATCTTTTTTACGATGCCGGCAATTGAAGCATGAACAGGAACAGAAAAAGCACCTGTTCCGTCTGCGATAATCTGTCCTTTTGCGACAGAATTTCCGACAGAAACGCAAGGCACATTAGGTGCGCCGCCCTGCGTTATTGGAATTACTACTGTCTTTGTTGACGGCATAGCTTCTTCAATTGCATAAGCAGAAGTAAGCTCTTTATTTTCAGGCGGATGTACACCGCCTTTAAAAGTTAATGATTTCATATTATTGTATAATACAACAATTTCAAATATTTATGCAATGCGGAAAAACTAAAAGCGGTGCAGCGTAATTGCCTCAACAGGGCAAATCTCGTGGCAGCAGAAACAGTGCAGACATTTTTTTCTGTCGAGCATATAGACATGAGCATCTTTAGCGGCATTTTTGTTAGGCGCAGCGTTTATTGCGGCTTCATCTACGCCTTCTGCATAAGCGGAAAAACGCAGAATATGAGCCGGACAAATTTCGGCACAGCGCCCGCAGCGTATGCATTTTTCAGCATGAAACCGCGGTGTCTTAACAAACACAAGCTTTGCCGCCGAATTGACAAAGCCCGGAAGCATTTTCTGAAGCGTTATTGAAGCAACGGCATCATGCACAGCCTTGAATTTCTGGGTCTTTACTTTGATTTCAGCAATATTTGCCCCAACAGTCACAATCTCATCAGGAGAATTAAGCCAGCGGCGGCGGCTCATTGCATCGCGGAGATTTGCAACTTGATTCGGGTTATAGCCTACAAGACTTGCACAAACCCAGTCCAAAGCTAAGATATTGTCAGAAGCTGCCAGAAATTCAAGCTTTATAGGGTCGCCGTTACCCGGGCCGCCCGGTCCTTCCATGCCGACAATTGCGTCCATAACGGCGTACTGTGCGTTTGCGGCAATGTTCAAGTCTGTTAAAAAAGCAGCAAAGTCATTTTTATTAGAAAATCTGTAATGTGTCTGTGCTTTCTTTAAGCCGACAATGAGACCAAAAAGGTTCTTCATTGCGCCTGTATAAGACATGAACTGGTGGCTTTTCAGCTTAGAAAGAGAAACAACAACATCAGCCTGTGTAAAAGCTTCAGCAAAATCAAGAACTTTTACGATTTTGCCCTCTTCACACTGAACAATGTGCTGCCCTGAAAACTCGACCCACTCGCCGCCGTTGTTGATGACCTGCTCATACATGCCTGTGCTTTTTGCTGCGGCTGTCGGGTTTGCCGTTGCAGGAGATTCACCGACTATGACACGCTTTGCCCCAAGCTCAACAAATGCTTTTACACACGCACCAACGACAACAGGATGCGTACATACAGCAGCTTCCGGCTTTTTAGGAGAAAGAATATTTGGTTTTAAAAGCACTGTCTTATTTGTAACGTCAGGCGGCGGCACAAGCTCAAACAGGCGCTTTATTGCCGCATAAACCTCGTCAAATTTATATTCGTTACATTTCTGCAGTGCAACAGTCTTAGTCATACAGGCTGAATAACTCCAATATCTCTAAATATATATCACAACTTTTTGAATTTAGCAAGCCATAAAGGCAACAAAATCGTTTTCTGAATGAACTTATTTAGGCTCTACAGTGATTGTTTCACCATATTCAAGAACAAGACGTCCTTCTGGCGTAAACTTATCAGATTTTTTGCTGCTGCCCTGGTCAAATTCATGAATCGGAATATTGAAACGCGCTCCCACAAGCTTTGCAACTTCTGTAGCTTCAACAGCGTCCATGTTGTAAATACCGTCAATCGGGTACATAGCATAGTCAATATTGCGCGCCTTAAGATTTTTCATCTGCTCTATCATTGAGGTATCGCCTGCGTGATAGACTGTAACTCCATCTACTGTAACAAGATAACCAACACAGTATCTTATGTCGTGATTCGGGTTGCCGCCCGCCGGCACAGCTTCAATCTTAAATGGACCAACCTCGTAACTTTCGTATATTCCGTCGTGAAGAGCTTTTGTATTATCGATTCTAACGCCGCCGCTCTTAAGCTTAACCTTATAATAAGGCTTATGGTCTTCATGCTGATGCGTAACAATAATGCAGTCAGCCGCATCAGTGTAGTCGCCCTTGTAGTAGTTCGGGTCAATGTAAAGCACAGAACCGTCTTTGGCTACAATTTTCACAGAAGCATGGCCGATATAGGTAAGTGTTGTTTTAGATTCTGCAAATGCACAGGCTGCTACAAAACCACCTGCAAGAACAGCACAAATTAACTTTTTAAGACTTTTCATAATCATCTCTCCAATTAAGAATTTATTAGATTGAAAAATTATACAACAAGTTTTGGAATTTTCCAATTAATTTTGCTTTACAGCACCATGCCCCGGATAAATTACATAATCAGCGTATTTGTTTACAAGATACTCTCGCGCCTCTTTTGCAAGCGCAGGCTCAGAATCTACGCCGGTCATTAAAAACGGTGCAAGCGCATTGAACTCTTTCTGGTCATCAGAAAAACCTTTGATATTCACATAAATATCGCCGCTGAAAACAATTTTCAGCTCATCGCAGACAATCACCGTATCACCGCGGACATGACCGCCTTTTCCCTCATAAAAGTCAAAGCGCATACCTGCAAAAATCTGGCTGCCGATCGGCGCAAGAATCTCATCGCCGGAACGCCGCCCGACGACAATGCACTTTTCAAGATCCGGCGGCTCGTAGCCGGAAATTATGCGGCTCAGCTTGCAGTACGGCTCGTGCATCGGATTCTGCTCGCGGAAATTCGGCTTGTCTTCAGCCTCAAGAACAAAATTATCGTAGCAGCTGCCACTCATATAAACCGCATCAAATTCAGAAAGAAGCCCCACATGGTCAAGGTCGCCGTGCGTTATAAACGCCGATTTCTTCATAACCGGATAATTGTGAAAAAGCTCTTTGAAAAGCGCGGTCATTTCGGTCTTGTAACACGCAAAACCGCAGTCTATAAAAAGCAGCTCGTCGTCATTTTTGATTACATAAGTGTTGCTGCCGCACTGAGGTTCAATCATAAAAAGCATAAGCCTGTCGTTGAGCGCATACGAAAAAAGCAGCGGCTTGAAGTTTGCGCCTTTGTGTTCCTGCACAAAACTTGCGAACCGTCTTATGTAATCAAAAGTCTTCAAAGGAGATTTTTTCTGCTCGTCAAGGTTCTGCATCATGCGGTTGGCATAAATCAGAACATTGTTTGTCTGCTTCTGGTCAAGATTCAAGATTGAGCGCATTTCATTCGCAAAAGTAACATAAAAAACAGTGCCGTCCAAAAGGCGGTCGGTCACCTCGTAATCCAGAATCTTAATCTCACAAAAGCGTGAAATCTCATCGATGAGGGCGCGGATTTCAGACGTATTCTCAATTAAAAGCCCCATCTTAAAATATTGAACACCAGTACCGTTTTCCTGCGAACTGATATACGAAATATTAACCTTATGTGAGTTCAAAATTTCAAGAACCGGCAGAACCGCACCGCTTACATCAGGCAGAGTAAGAACAATCATCAGAATCTGGCTTCCGCCCGTTCCGTCTGTAAGATAGCCGCAGTCCGCAAGCGTTGCCTTAATCTGCTCATGCTGCTCTTCCGAAGCTGATACTTCAATAAAAAGAGTGTGCAAATCCACAGCCTTGTTGTAATTTACGCGGACAATGTTTCCGCCGTGCCGGGCAATAATCCGGCTTGCCACAAGAAAGGCGCCGACCTTATCAGGCATTCTGGTCACATAAGTTTTTTTCATATTAAATGAATTATACCTTTTCTGTGGCTTTACGTATAGTAACAGCCGCGCTTTCTTTTGGGCATAATGCAATCTGTCCGCGACGCTACTGTTAATTTAAAAGCTTATTGCAAATAAAACAAAAAAAAGATTAAAATGTTGTCCGAACAAGGAAACAGAAAAATGAATCCTACAATCGACACAGCAAAAGTTTATAGTCTTGCAGACAAACTTGCCGAAACACAAAACCTTACAGACAATGAATTTATTTCTGTACTGCTCTGTGATGACCCAAAATTCAGTGAATATATCGCGGAAAAAGCCAGAGCTGTCCGCGAAAAAATATACGGAAAAGATGTATATCTCCGCGGACTTATTGAATTCACCAATATCTGCAAAAACAACTGCAAATATTGCGGCATAAGATGCGGCAACAAAAACGCAGAAAGATACCGCCTGACCGAAGAAGAAATCTTTGAATGCAGCGATATGGGCTATGATTTAGGATTCAGGACTTTTGTGCTGCAGGGAGGAGAGGATCCATATTTTACGGACGAACGCATGATAAGCATTATCCGCGGGTTAAAAGTGCGTCATCCTGACTGTGCCGTTACGCTTTCAATCGGCGAACGCGAAAAAGAAAGTTACCAGAAGCTTTTTGACGCCGGTGCAGACCGCTATCTTCTGCGCCATGAAACAGCAGACAAAGCCCATTACGAGACGCTTCATCCAAAAGAAATGTCTTTTGATCATAGAATTCAATGTTTGAAAAACCTTAAGGAAATAGGCTATCAGGTTGGTGCAGGCATGATGATCGGCTCTCCGGGGCAGAAAACTGAAAATCTTGTAGAAGATCTGCGTTTTCTACAGGAACTTAAACCAGAAATGGTCGGCATAGGACCGTTTATTCCGCATCACGACACCGAATTTGCAGACCGCGCACCAGGTTCTGTAGACATGACGCTCAGACTTTTGTCAGTAATACGGCTGATTTTACCCGAAGTACTGCTGCCTGCTACAACTGCGCTCGGTACGCTAGACCTGCAGGGCCGCGAAAAAGGCATTTTAGCCGGAGCAAATGTAGTAATGCCCAATCTTTCACCGTCCAGCGTGCGCAAAAAGTACCTGCTTTATGACAACAAAATCTGCACCGGCGACGAGGCGGCAGAATGCATACGCTGCATGTCAAGGCGCGTAGCAGGCACAGGCTATCAGGTTGTGCACAGCCGTGGCGACCATATCAAGTTCGCCAAATAGATTTCCAAAATCAAATTTAAGGTTTTAATAAGGTTTGTTAAAAGCTCAATTAAATAAGATCCTGTTATAATATTCACTATGAATATTAGTAAATATTTCACGAAAGAAACCATAGTTGTCGACAAGATCATTTTCACTATGCGCCTAAAACCAAAAACAAGCGCGCCTGTGTACATTTTTTAAGATAAAGGCTAAGATAGAGCCATC
This sequence comes from uncultured Spirochaetales bacterium, assembly GCA_946406925.1. Lineage (GTDB taxonomy): Bacteria > Spirochaetota > Spirochaetia > Treponematales > Treponemataceae > UBA1240. The sequence goes on from CAMJMF010000125.1 coordinate 7,830, forward strand.
GAACTTATGAAAAAAAAGATTTTGTGGACTGCCATTACATTTCTTCTTTCATTTCTGACTATCTACACGCTTTTTTATGCCAGCGGACTTTCTCTGTCTGAACTCTTTCAGAACATAAAAGAAGCTTCGCCGCTGTGGCTTATTCCGGCGGCTTTATGCATGCTGGGCTTTATCTTTTTTGAAGGGCGTTCTCTTGTATTGATTCTGCACACACTCGGCTACCCTGCAAAAAAGCGGCGCGGTTTTCTCTATGCGGCAGCTGACATATACTTTTCTTCAATTACACCGTCTGCCACAGGCGGGCAGCCTGCAAGCGCTTACTTTATGCACAAAGACGGAATCTCCGGTGTTGCAGTAACAGTTTCGCTTATTTTGAATCTTACGATGTACACGCTTGCGATAATTACGCTCGGCTTTGTTTCAATCATCTTTTTTCCGGGCGTATTCCTTGATTTTACCCTTCCCTGCAAGATAATGATTATGATTGGAATCACAATGATGATTCTGCTGACAATATTCTTTATAATTCTTTTGAAAAAGCAGAGCATTCTTCTTGGAATTGGAAATACGCTCATATCTGTTATGAATAAGTTCCGCTTTAAGACAGCAGCGGAAAAATTGAGAAAACGCCTGGACAAGGTAATCGAAAACTATAACGAATGTGTTGTAACTTTAGCTGGAAAAAAGCACCTGCTTATAAAGACTTATCTGCTGAATCTTTTGCAGCGCACGTCGCAGATTCTTGTAACGGTTTTCTGCTATTACGCACTGCACGGCAGCTTTACAGACGGACTTAAAGTTTTTGCTGTTCAGACTTATGTTGTGCTCGGCTCTAACTTTATCCCGGTTCCCGGTGCCGTAGGCATTTCGGAATTTCTTATGTATTTTGGCTATACAATGCTTCTCGGCGAAGATTCCGCATATTCGCTTGCCATTCTTGGACGCGGAATTTCGTTCTATACATGTAGTATTATCAGCATTTTTACTGTAATATTAGGACATATAATGCTTCGTTTGGGGAAAAACAAAGGAAATACCATATGATTGGTTGTTTTGACTACACAGTGATTCTAACTTATCTTTCAATGATTTCTGCAACAACAGGAATTATGCTCTGCCTAAACGACATCGGGCATCCATATCTCGGCATGTTTTTTCTGATGTTCTGCGGACTTTGCGACGCTTTTGACGGAAAAGTTGCCCGCACAAAGAAAGACCGCACTGACATGATGAAAA
>CAMJMF010000126.1 GCA_946406925.1 uncultured Spirochaetales bacterium
GTAATATGTCTGAACCCAATCTTGCTACTGTAGACCAGACACTTTCAAATAAACTTAGTATTATTCCTTTGTCAGGTCGACCGATTTTTCCGGGAATTTTTACACCGCTGATGATTAATTCCGCTGATGATACAAATGTTGTTGAAACTGCTGCCGCATCTGATGGATTGATTGGTGTGGTTATGACTAAAAACGACGTTGAATCTCCGTCTGCCGGTGATTTGCATGCTGTCGGAACAGCCGCCCGAATTGTTAAAAAGATTAATCTTCCTGACGGCGGAGTCAATATTTTTATTTCAACAATCAAGAGATTCAAAATCCGCAAAGTTCTTTCTGAAAAAGCGCCGATTGTAGCTCTTGTTGAATATCTTGAGGACGAAGAAGACGATACTTTTGAAGTTAAAGCTCTGACACGTGCTCTGCTCAGCGAAATGAAGGAAATTTCTGAAAACAATCCGCTTTTTTCAGAAGAAATGCGCCTGAACATTGTGAACATTGACCATCCGGGCAAAGTTGCGGATTTTATCGCTTCTATTCTGAATGTTGAGAAAGACGACCAGCAGCGCATTCTTGAAATGCAGAATGTGCGCCAGAGAATGGAACAGGTTCTTGTGTTCATCAAAAAAGAGCAGGAACTTCTGCGCATTCAAAAGCGTATTCAAAATGAAATAAACGACCGCATTGAAAAAAGCCAGCGGGATTATTTCCTTAGAGAAGAGTTGAAAGCCATAAAAGAAGAACTCGGTATGGCTGTAGACGCTAAAAGCTCTGATTATCAGAAATTCAAAGAAAAGCTCGACGCTTTCAAATTTGAAGGTGAAATAAAAGAAGCTGTTGATTCTGAGCTTGAGAAGTTCGCATTGATGGACCCGAACTCAAGTGAATATATGATTTCAAGAAATTATCTTGAGACGATTGCCGCTTTGCCTTGGGGCGAACCTGCGCCGGAAGAATATGACTTGCAGAAAGCAAAGAAAATTCTTGAAAGCGACCACTACGGCCTTGAAGACGTTAAAAAGCGCATAATCGAATATCTTGCGGTGCGCCGTCTTAAAAAAGACTCTAAAGGTTCAATCATTCTGCTTGTAGGACCGCCAGGTGTAGGTAAGACAAGTGTGGGCCGTTCAATTGCAAATGCCATGAATAAGCCGTTTTTCCGGTTTTCAGTTGGCGGCATGCGTGATGAGGCTGAAATAAAAGGACACAGACGCACTTATATTGGCGCAATGCCTGGTAAAATCATACAGGGATTGAAGATAACCAAATCTAAGAGCCCTGTTTTCCTCATTGATGAAATAGACAAGATGGGCTCGTCTTATCAGGGTGACCCGGCTTCTGCCTTGCTTGAAGTGCTTGACCCTGAGCAGAATGTTGCGTTCAGAGACCATTATCTTGATCTGCCTTTTGATGCTTCTGACATTCTGTTTATTCTTACTGCGAATTCATTTGATTCAATTCCAGGGCCGCTTCTTGACCGCGCCGAAATTATCAATCTTTCGGGCTATATCGATCAGGAAAAAGTTGAGATTGCAAAGAAATATCTTATTCCGCGCAGCCTTGAGCGAAACGGCCTTAAAAAGAGTCAGATAAAATACTCAAAAGAAATGCTCCTGCTTATTGCGAATAACTATGCAAGAGAATCTGGAGTGCGCAATTTTGAGAAAAATCTTGATAAGATTCACCGCAAAATTGCGACTGAGCTTTTGACTTCTGACGAATATCTTTCTGCTGAAACTGATGAGGCGCGCAATGCTGTGCTTTCAGCAAAACGCGAAATTACAGCCGAAGACATTAAGAAATATCTCGGCAATCCTGTTTTTGACGAAGAAGAAATCAAAAAAGCTGACAGACCTGGTACAGCGATTGGTCTTGCCTGGACAAGCATGGGCGGCGACACACTTATAATTGAAGCTGTAGCTCTTCCCGGCAAAGAAGGCTTTAAGCTCACTGGTCAGATGGGCGATGTTATGAAGGAATCTGCGGAAATTGCTTTGAGCTGGTCGCGCCGCTATGCAATTGAGAAGAATTGGTGCACAGCTGACTGGTTTGACAAGAACACGATTCACCTGCATATTCCAGAAGGTGCAACGCCAAAAGACGGCCCATCAGCCGGTATAACAATGGCGACAACTCTGCTTTCGCTAATCAGAAACAAGGCAATAAAGCCGAATCTTGCAATGACCGGCGAATTGTCACTGACTGGTCAGGTGCTTCCAATCGGCGGCTTGAAAGAAAAGACTGTCGCGGCTAAGCGCAACAAGATTAAGCATATTCTTATTCCAAAGCAGAATGTGCGTGATCTTGACGATATTCCTGAGCACGTAAAAAAAGGTCTGACTTTCCACCCTGTTTCAACAATGGAAGAAGTTGTTGCGCTTGTGTTTGGAAAATAAACTTAAAAGCTGAAACCCAAAGCTGCGGAATTTATCCGCAGCTTTTTTTTCTCCGTATTCAAAAATCATGTTATACTTAAGCATGTCTACGGAGGAAAAAATGGAAAAAGAATTTATCATCGCGCTTGATCAGGGAACAACGTCTTCAAGGGCGATTATCTATAATAAAAGGGCTCAGCCGCTTTTTTCAAGAAGCCGCGAATTTACGCAATATTACCCGAAACCAGGCTGGGTAGAACATGATGCAGAAGAGCTTTTCAACAGCCAGCTTGATGTACTTAAAGAGATTATTGAGCTTGCAAGTCAGGATAACAAATGTTCTGTTGAAGAACTGACCGGAAAAATTGCTGCTTTGGGCATAACAAACCAGAGAGAAAGCGTAGTCCTCTGGGAAAAATCGAGCGGCAAGCCGGTTTATCATGCAATCGTCTGGCAGTGCCGCCGCACAAGCGCAATCTGCGACAAGTTAATTGCAGAGCAAAAAACAGATTTTTTCAGAAACAAAACAGGACTGATTATAGACGCATATTTTTCTGCCACTAAAATTGCCTGGCTTTTAGAAAATGTTGACGGCTTAAGGCAGAGAGCTGAAAACGGCGAGATTCTTGCCGGAACAATCGATACATGGCTTATATGGAAGCTTTCAGGCGGCAAGGCTCATGTAACTGATGTTACTAATGCAAGCCGTACAATGCTTTTCAATATTCATACTCTTCAGTGGGATGAAGAAATCCTTAAATTATTGAATATTCCGCGCTGCATTTTGCCGGAAGTAAAAAACTCAAGCGAAGTTTACTGCGCAACGTCTAAGGCAGTCTGCGGCTTTGAAGTGCCAGTTGCTTCTGCAATAGGTGACCAGCAGTCTGCACTTTTCGGGCAGGGCTGTTTTGTTGAAGGTTCTGCCAAAAACACATATGGAACAGGCTGCTTTCTTCTGCTTAATACCGGCGAAAAGCCTGTGGTTTCAAAGCACAATCTGCTTACAACAATTGCGCTCGGGCTGAACGGCAAAGTAACGTATGCTCTTGAAGGCAGCGTCTTTATGGGCGGTGCTGTAATCAAGTGGCTCCGCGATGAGCTTGGGCTTATCTCTACAGCGCACGAATGTGACATGCTCGCTGAATCGGTTGAAGACGCAAACGGCGCGTATCTTGTTCCTGCATTTACAGGTCTTGCTTCTCCATATTGGGATATGTACGCACGTGGCACGTTAATCGGGCTTACACGCGGCGTTAAAAAGGCACATATCTGCCGCGCCGCCCTTGAAGGTATTGCATTTCAGGTAAAAGACGTAATCGACTGCATGATAAAAGACTTGGGCAAGCCTTTGGAATCTTTAAAGGTTGACGGCGGTGCCTGTGTAAGTGATGTAATGATGCAGTTTCAGTCTGATTTATTAAAGACTCCTGTAATAAGACCGCAGAATGTTGAGACTACGGCTTTGGGTGCCGCTTTTCTTGCCGGTCTTGCTGTAGGTTTCTGGAAAAATACAGATGAACTTAAGGCGTGCTGGAAAGCTCAGAAGATTTTTGAGCCTTCAATGGCTGAAGAAAAAAGAGAGCGTTGCTGTCTCGGCTGGAAAAAAGCTGTTTCCCGTGCTCTTGATTGGGAAGAGGCTAAACAATGATTTTTGATGTTGCAATTATCGGCGCAGGCATTGTGGGTGCCTGTATCGGACGTGAATTAAGCAGATACAAACTTAATGTATGTATTCTTGAAAAAGAGAATGATGTTTCCTGCGGAACTTCAAAAGCAAATTCGGGCATTATTCATGCAGGCTATGACCCTGAGCCAAATACCTTGATGGCAAAGCTTAATGTAAAGGGCGCAGAAATGTACCCGGAACTTGCCCGGAAACTGCATTTTGATTTTAATCAGATCGGCTCATTTGTAATTGCCTTTAGCGATGAAGACAGGGCGCATATTGAAAAGCTTCTGAAAAGAGGAAAAACTAACGGTGTAAAGGAACTTCGCATAATTGAGCAGGAGGAACTTAGAAAGTTAGAGCCTAATATTTCAGAAGAAGCTAGTGCGGCACTTTTTGCTCCTACAGCCGGAATTGTCAACCCTTATCAGGCGACATGGGCTTTTGCAGAGAATGCCGTTCAAAACGGTGTAAAGCTTTATTTGAACAGCCAGGTGCGCGCAATTACAAAAGCTGTTGAAGACGGCAAAACTGAGCTTTTTGAAGTACAGACCGCAAAAGGAAGCATAAAGACACGCTTTGTTGTAAATGCAGCCGGTCTTTATGCTGATAAAATCAATGCGCTTGCCGGAGCAAAAGCTTTTGTAACCAAGCCGCGTAGAGGAGAATATTGTCTTCTTGACAGCAATTGCAAAGAGCTGGCTTCTCATGTTCTGTTTCAGCCGCCGTCAAAGCTCGGCAAAGGTGTGCTTGTAACGCCTACAGTAGACGGAAACATTCTTGTAGGGCCTAGTGCAGATTCTGTAGAAAATGTTGATGAAACTGCCACAACTCAGGAAGGACAGCAGTTTGTTTTCAGCACTGCCTGCCGCACAATCCCGAATTTGCCGGGAAGAAATATTATCAACTCTTTTGCCGGTGTCCGTGCCTTGGGTTTTATCAATTCTCATGAAGGGCAGCAGCCTGTAAACGACTTTATAATAGAAGAAGATTCAAATGTTAAGGGCTTTATCACTGTAGGCGGAATTGCTTCGCCGGGGCTGACTGCGGCTCCGGCAATCGGTGTTTATGTTTCAGAGCTTTTGCAGAAGGCTGGGCTTGAATTAACACAAAACCAGGATTTTGTGCCTGTAAGAAAAGGAATTGAAAGCTTTGCGCGGGCTTCTGCTTCAAGAAAAGCAGAACTTATAGAAGAAAACCCTCTGTACGGGCGCATTATCTGCCGCTGTGAAATGATAACAGAAGCTGAAATTGTTCAGGCTGTTCATTCTGTTATTGGTGCTACAGATCTTGACGGTGTAAAAAGACGCACAAGAAGCGGAATGGGGCGGTGTCAGGGTGGTTTCTGCTCGCCGCGTGTTACAGAAATCATCAGCCGTGAGCTGAAAATTCCTATGATTGAGATAACAAAGAAGGGCGGCTGTTCTTATGTGCTTTACGGCAAGACACGCAGCACAGACGAGGTTCATCATGAATGAGAAAAAACTTAATTCCGGTGAAAAATCAGTTTCACTTGAGTATGAAATTGTAGTTGTCGGTGGTGGCCCTGCCGGTCTTGCTGCTGCTGTTGAAGCACGAAAAAATGGCGTTGAAAAGCTGCTCATTCTGGAACGTGACACAAGACTCGGCGGAATTCTTCTTCAGTGCATACACAATGGTTTTGGTCTGCATCATTTTGGAGAAGAACTTACCGGCACTGAATATGCCGCACGTTTTGTTGCTGAAGTGCAGGCATTGAATATCGAATATAAGACAGATACGACCGTTCTTTCGGTGGAAAAGCTTGAAGACGGTGATAAGCTTGTTACCGCAATAAATACGCAGGACGGTCTGCTGTTCATAAAAACAAAGGCGCTTGTGCTTTCTATGGGCTGCCGCGAGCGTACACGCGGTGCTCTTGTTATTCCGGGCGAACGGCCTGCAGGCATTTTTACAGCAGGTGCGGCTCAGCGTTTTGTCAACATAGAAGGCTATCTGCCCGGCAGAAAGGTTGTAATTCTTGGTTCAGGCGACATAGGCCTTATTATGGCGCGCCGCCTTACGCTTGAAGGGGCAGAGGTAAAGCTTATCTGCGAGGTTATGCCGTTTTCAGCCGGTCTTGCACGCAACATGGTTCAGTGCGTAGAAAACTTTAATATTCCGGTGAAATTTTCGCATACCATAACAAAAATACATGGAAAGCAGCGGCTTGAAGGCGTTACCATTTCAGAAGTTGACGGAAACAGAAAGCCTAAACCTGGAACAGAAACTTATGTTGAGTGTGATACGCTTTTGCTTTCAGTGGGTCTTATTCCTGAAAACGAATTGTCTGCTGCCTGCGGTGTTGCCATAGATGCCGCAACTTCTGGCCCTGTGGTAAACGAAACGATGGAAACTTCTGTTGACGGCATTTTTGCTTGTGGCAACACTGTTCATGTTCATGATTTGGTCGATTTTGTTACGGCGGAAAGCCTTCGCGCCGGTGCGCAGGCTGCATCTTATGTAAAGCGCACGGAACATGAAAAGCGGCTTCGAATTCCTGTGCGTGGCGCAAACCGCGTGCGCTACACAGTGCCGCAATACATAGACTCGCTTGATCACGAAAAAGCAGCAATTATGTTCCGTGTTACTGATGTGTATCGCGATGTGCAGGTTGTTATTTCCAGCGGAACAGAGAGAATTTGTTCTGCAAAACGCCGGATTGTGCGCCCCGGCGAAATGCAGGTTATAGAGCTTAACAAAAAGCAGCTTGAAAAAATTAAAGATTCTGTGACTGTTTCAATTGAACTGCCTGAGGAGGATATAGACTGATGAAGAAATATCTTACATGTATTATCTGCCCTATGGGTTGCAGCCTTGAAATAGAGGGTGAACAAGACGGTAATATGTTCGCTGTATCTTCTGTAGCAGGAAATAATTGCAGACGCGGTGAAGAGTATGCAAAAAAAGAACTGACATACCCGACCAGAACTTTGACAACAACAATAGCTGTAACAGGCTCAAGCTTGAAACTTGTTCCTGTTAAGACTGCAGAAGAGATACCGAAAGATATGCTGCTAAAAGCAATGGAAGTAATCCGCCGTGCCAAATGCAAGGCACCGGTAAAATGCGGCGATGTTCTGCTGTATGATTTGCTCGGCACAGGCGTAAAAGTTGTTGCATGTGCAGACGCACCGCTTTTGCAGGCTCAGAATTAAAACAAAGCACCCCGAAACTGAAGCTCAGCTCCGGGGTGCCCGTTCCATTTTTTTAATTTTTTTAGCTTTTATTGGAACCTCTAAAAACTTCAGTTTTTAGAGGTAACTTTGAAAATGCGATGTTGTAAATCGCGCCATTTTAGCGATTTACAACTCGGCGGCAATCTCTAAAAAGTCACAGCAGTGAGTTTTTAGAGATGCCCTTATTTTTTGAATGTAATTGTTCCTATTGTGAACACGCCTTTAACCGAATCAAGTTGAAGTGTTAAGACTTCGCGCTTCTGGTTCTTGCGCCCAAAGTTTGTGAAAACTTCTGCCTGAACAATAACCGGCTGAAGCATTTTCTGGCTTGAAGTACCGTAATAGTTTGCTTCAATCTTGTATGTGCCTTCTGGTGCTTCTTTTATGCAGAATTCCTCAGGACCATAACCCTGTGTAAAATCTCTGGACATATGGCCGCCGTTTGCAGTTACCTTATTCTGGTAGAAGCATTTTTCGTTGTCAGGGTCTGTTACCCATAAGTCTATGTCACAGTTGTCAGTGTTCCATGTAAGCACAATTCTTATGTCAACAGGGAAATTCTCCATAAGCTTTTTGTCAATGTCTGACGTATCAAGCTTTGATTTTTTGTCGTTAAGTGCAATTATGCTGTTCATGTCATTAAGCGCAATCTGCTGAATCTCTTCAAAGCGGTTGTCCCAGGCTTTTGACGCCATATACCAGAGTGTGTCTACAGCCTGCTGGTTTTCGCCGTTGTAGTGGTAAGCCATTGCCAGATCTCTGTAGAACTGTGGAATTTCGCTTCTGATTTTTGTGAGTCTGCCGAAAACCCAGATTGCATTTGCGTAATCTTTGTGTTCAACCAATTTGTTGCCCAATGCACGCAATATGTCTGAATTTTCTGTTTCCATTTCAGCAAGGTTAGACAGAATTCTGTATGCTTCTTTTTCAAGACCTTCTTCAAAGAAATAGTCTGAAACTTCCATAAAGAAAGCAGGTGAAGCAGAATATTCCGCTCTAAGCTCAATATAGACAGCGTACATATTCTCAAGCGAAGTTTTCTTAAGCTTTTTGAGATAGTCATTGTCTGGCGACCATGTCTGAAGCTCAATCTTTGGTGAAGCTGCTGCGTTTCTTGGCTGAGCGTCCGCAGTCTTGCTTGCATCTGCTTCGGCTGCTTCCATTAGCATTAAGCTGTCACCAGCCATGTCGCTGTAAACTTGCGCATTCGCCGCCATCGGTGCTGTAGCGGCTTGTGTCGAAAGGCGTCTTTCTAAAACGCCTTCTGCTGTTGGCTCGGTTTCAAGGAACATTGTATCAGGGGCACTGTCATTTAGCATAAAAGGAATGTCGCCCTTAGGTTTTTTCTGCTTCTTATTTTCCTTGAATTCCTTCGGCGATGTGTTCCACCATTTTTTGAAAGCTTCAAATGTGCGGAAGACTGAAGCTGGAATTCCGTCTTTTGCAGCCGGTTTGCCGTTTGAGCGTACAAGCTTGTCATATTCGTCTTTAAGCTCTGCCGGCGGAGTTATGCCGTAGCGCACATAATCAGAAACATTGTCAAGAACGATTAACGAAGTTTCTTGCGTAACAATATTGAATTTCTTGGCAAGATCAATGATTGCTTCTTTGTTGTCATCATAAAAGACTGAAAGACTCTCAATCTTTTTCTGTGCCCACATGCGCTGAACATTTTCGGCTTCTATTCCCTTTACTGCTGAAATTTCGACGTTTATGCGGTCTGTAACGTTTTTGCCATAACCAAAAGAAAGGGTTATGTTTCCGCTTTTTTTCTT
>CAMJMF010000127.1 GCA_946406925.1 uncultured Spirochaetales bacterium
AGTCTTGTTTCAGAATTGTTTGAAAACGGCGATATTAATGTTCTGGTAGGAACACAGGCTTTGCTCGGCGAAGGCTGGGATGCGCCTTGTATCAATTCTCTGATTCTTGCAAGCTTTGTCGGCTCTTTTATGCTGTCTAACCAAATGCGGGGCAGGGCAATCCGGGCTTATAAAAAAGAGCCTGATAAAACTGCAAATATCTGGCATCTTGTTACGCTTGAGCCTGAAACTGTTTCTGAGAAGATAAGTTCTGCACTGAATCAGAACTATGAAAGCAAAATCAAATCTTGCGATTATGAAACTTTAGAACGGCGCTTTGAATGCTTTGTCGGTCCGTCATATTCGGATAATAAAATTCAAAACGGAATTGAACGTTTGTCTATAATTAAACCGCCTTACAATAAAGAGAATGTAGAAAGCATTAATCAGAACATGATTGAGCTTGCCTCTAAGCGTTCAGGATTGGCTGATGCCTGGAAAAAGGCTGTAGAAGAATCTGCTCAAGTTTATATTACTGATGAAATTCCACGTTTATTGAAAATTCCGGCTTTTACTTTTGTAAATCTTTTTCCGGTTATTTTGCTTTCAGTTATGGAAAATCAAGTAATTCTGTCTTTGAAAAATATGCTGAAAACTAATCAAATAACTGATTTTCAGCATTTGTTCATTTTCTCAGCGTCTTTGATAGTGTGGTTCTTTTTGATTTATAAATGCATCTTATTTTTGGCAAGGCATATCAGTCCGAAAAAATCTATTCATTCAATGTCAAAGGCGGTTTTGCATACTTTGATTGAAATGGGCATTATAAGTGAAAATGTAAAACTTAAGATTATCTCTGATAAGAATGATATTTACATAAGGCCGAAACTTTCAAATGCTACGATTCATGAACAGAACATTTTTAATACAGCCATGCAGGAATTGTTGTCTCCGATAGACAATCCGAAGTATGTAATTATCAAACGCTCTTCTTGGCGATTCAGTAAAAAACATGATTATTCAGTTTCTTTTGCATGTCCGTCTGTAATTTATAAGACAAAGGATTCAAAAAAGATTCTTGAAGAAGCAGTGAAAAAATATATGGGCGATATGGACGTTATTTATTGCTATAACGAGAAAGGCCGCAAAATAATGAATAAATCTCGGCAACGCTCATTTATAAGCAAATTTGATTCAACAATAAGAAAAAGACAGAAAGTTTAGATTGCTTTGAGCATAATCAAATGCTCTACAAATAATGTATAAGAACGGATGCCTAACCTTGCCATAAGGAATTCTGGATTTTTAAAAAACAAGATTCCTTAAAATAAGGAAAGCTGTTTTGAACAAAAATCACGATTCCTTATTTTAAGGATTTTAAGTTTGCAGAAAAGAGAACCTTATTTTGCGGTAACTTATCTAGGTTGTAGAATTCCCAGTTAAAGCATATACTTCCAGCAAAAATCAGATGTTTCTGGAGAAAAAATGAAGAAATCAGCCACTGTTTTTTGCGTGTTGCTTTTTGTGTTGTGCCTGTTTGTTGGGTGCAAAAAAGAAGATAAGCCTGCCCAGAATGATGTTGCAGTTCAAGATACTGCTGAAAATCAGGCAGATACAGTTGATGAAAACTATTATACCTATTCAGAAGTTTTGGAAAAATATGTATGCACTGATGATGGCGGCAATTTGAATTTCAGAGAGAAGCCCGTAGACGGAGCAAAAAAAGGGCAGTTTGCTGACGGAACGAATCTCTGCATAACCAAAAGAACTGATGAAAAATATACAGTCGATGGAATTACAGATTACTGGTATTATGCTGTTGATTCAGAAAATGAAGCTCTTGGCGGTTGGGTTTTCGGCGGCTATCTTGCAGAACCTAAAACAGAAGCGGCTGAAATACTTGCAGAAGCTACAGGCGTTGACAATATTCTTGGAATTCCAGACGGTGATTATTATGTTAATGCTATTACGCTTCAGTCTGTTGAATATTTTTATTATTCACCAAAAACAGAGTATAACATCTGCATAAAAGTAAGAGACAACAAAATCTTTGTTTATGATTTGTCTAAAAATCAAGAGCTTGAATTCAAGCTTGTAGCTGATGAATATGTAGGAGATATGTTCATATATTCTGAATATGCTTACCAGAAGCTGCCCAAAAGCGGGCAATATGTATATATGTCTAGAAATGACAGGTATGTCGGTTTTAATGTGAGCTTTTTGATATATGAAGACAATAAAGTCAAATTAATCAGAAAAACGAATGACTTTGAAAAAGCAGAATCATGTATTTATGTTTTTGGCAAAGATAAGAAGACCCCTAAAATTGAATATGATTTGCCACCTGATACATTTGTTTATAATATCTGGGGGGAGAAAGATATTAGGGATATAAGAGAGCTGAAAGCATATTCCACAAAAGACTTTTCAAAAGAGCCTGATTTAACAATCCCGGCAGTTCCAATAGAGTATTTTATTGAAAACGAAGACGGAAAAGAAAAGTGCATACCAATAACAAATGCCTTTATTACAAACGAAGGAACTTTCTTTGAAGCCGAATATATGGAAAAGAAAATCTGGTTTAGTGAAGAAGCCTTTAAATATCCTGATTCCGGCATAGCCGTTACCAGTCAGAGTGTGTTCTATTCAGAACAGCAATTAAAAAAATGGATTTCTCATTGTCTGCAATAATTCTTTTCGCGCTAGCTTAATCTACAAACAAAGTCTAATCGGCGAAAAGTGCCGCTTTTGCTACGCAAAACTGGCAGATGAAGAACAGGCAGGCGGGAGCGAAGACTGGGGCAAAAATGCTCTGTTTGTTGCGTCGCGCAGCGACATGTATATAGTTTCCATACAACAAACAGGCATAGCGCGTTATCGCGCGGTTTTGAACCAGGCTTCGCGACCAGAAGCTGATTTTTCATTTATATAGTGCATTCATGCTCTTCTTGTTAAATCTAAGATTGTAGATTAAGCTTGAAGCAGACTATGTACAAGATTGAAACAGAACGCGGCGACTTGTTCGACGTAAACATGATAATTGCAATGAAAGTAACTGTTGCAGGAACAGAACAGCTTGCTTTCGGCGACTTCCAGAAAAGCTTTTGCGACGCCGTCTCGGCATATCAAATCCTTAACAGTAGACTTTCGCTAAAACAAGACGGCTCCTGCTTTTATGAGCCCCGCACTGAATCAGGCGGTGTGTCGCAGACAATCTCGAAGGCCAGCCTTTCTTTTGAAGAATTGCTTCAACAGCAGGAAAAAATCCGCTTTAAACTTGAAGACGGCGAGTTTCTGCGCTGTTTTGTCTATGAGCCGTGCAGCGCCAGCCGCGATTTTGTGTTTCTGCTTCATCATCTTGGCGGAGACGGAAAATCGCTCTGCTATTTTATAGAGACTTTTTTGAACTGCCTTTGCGGCAGCGGAAAAACGCCCGAATATCAGCCGGTTAAGCTTTTGACAAAAGAGACACTACCTGGAAAAGCCGCGCTTCCTTTTGTGGCAAAGCTTCTTGCTAGCCGTTACAACAAAATGTGGCTGAAAGAGCGCGGCAGACAGGTCTTTTCGTTTCAAGATATGCAGAAAGCTTACGACAGCTTCTGGAAAAACCGACGCACATCAATTTCAGTTCAATATGAAGATTCCGCCGCCTTACAGCAGCAGCTTTCCGAGTGCAGACAGCACGGCATCGGCTACACATCTTATGCGGTTGCAAAGCTTCTTAAGGCAGAAAGCAGTAAAAAGTCGGTGGGGCTTGCCGTTGATGCAAGACCAGACGGCAACCGCACAATGAGCAACCAGGCGACTGGCATTTCAGTTGATTATGCTTATGACTGCCGCAAAACTCTTATCGAGAACGCCGCCTGCATCGACAAACTGATGAAAGCAAAGCTCGGCAAGCCTGTGCTGAAATATTTTATCCTTCAATTTATGGCCGCTTTTGAGCCGCCGCTTATTGATGCCGTAAACCTTGAGTTTGCGGGCGCTTTTCACAGCAAGACTTCGGCAAAGCTTGCAAAGCTGCTCGGCTACGGCACTAACACAAAAGACTACAGCATCACAAACTTAACAAAGCTCGACATTCCCACAGAATACAGCGGCAGCATCAGCCTGAAAATCGAAGACTTTGTGTTTGTTCCGCCGGTCGTTTCATACGGCAAAAACATAATCGGCATGGTCACCGCCAACGGCAGACTGAGTGTTGCTGTCCACACATACGAATTGCAATAACAAATAACACAAGCTATAAAATTTATTTCAATGCTAAAAAACATCAGATTATTATGCTTATCGTCATGATTTTGATGAATCGGATTTGTGTTATATTGAAAAAGAAATCAAACAAAAGAAATGAAATACAACTTTTACAACACCTTTATTAATATTGAGGAAGAAAATGATAACATTTTTACACGAATTTCTGATTTTGATGTTTATATAACGACAGGTAAAAATCTTTCTGATGCGATTGACTAGATAATATAAACTTTGAATAAGTGACTTGGTGTTGCAGAAGATGGGAAATTGCCTGTTCCAAAGCTGACTCCACAAATGAAAATCCGTTATTCTGACGATGAAATTATTTCTCTTGCAAAAGTAGCCACAATGGAATACAGTGTCCGCACAAATACAAAAGCCATAATAAAGAAGATTTTTCTATCTGTATTTCTTAGTGATTTTGTCGATTTCCAGAATATCAGTTGTTTTCAGATTTTGCAGAACACACGGATAACAATGATTAATATCAAATCGAACAAGATTTCAGTTGGATTAATCATGAAAAAAATTATATTATTATTTCGTATATAATATAAATGTGATGGACGATGTTTAAGACTTAGTGATATATTGAATTTGAGCATTATCAATATGAGAATGCAATAGAACTAATCTGTTCTCGTAATATGATTGCTTTTCTTGATGAAAACTTTATACCATATTTTGCGATACTGATTTTACGGAATACTATGTAAAACTAAAAAATCAAAAAGATTTCTAAGTATACAAAAAGTAATTATAATCAAAAATAATTAATATATAGAAAAAAAACAATAAATATTTTATAATAAAAAAAATATATACAATAAATGTTTTTATTGGATACATAATAAAATGAAAGATTTAATTATAGTTGGTGCAGGTAGCCAAGCTCGTGAACTATTGCAGTATGTAAAAGATATAAATCGTTATGAAAGACCTTCGTGGAATATTAAAGGCTTTATTGCAGATTATGGTGGCGAAGATATTCCAGAGAAAACAAACAATGAGTACAAAGTTCTTGGAACAATTGACGAATGGCAGCCTTCAGAAAACGAAGTATTTGCAATGGCCATTAATGAACCATTAGGTAAGCGCTTGGTTGCTAAAAAACTTCTTGCAAAAGGTGCTGAGTTTATTACAGTAATTCATCCAAATGCTGTGATTGCAGATTACTGCACTATTGGTAAAGGATGCATACTGTATCCTTGTGTTGTAATCGGGCCAAATGTAAAACTTGGAGACTTTGTTACTGTAAGCGGCAAAATCGGACATGATAATCGGCTTGCTGATTTTTGTACACTTAGTGGAAGTGCAGAAACAATGGGCAATGTTCTTGTGGACGAGGCTTCATTTTTAGGTGCATGTAGTGTGGTCGCTCCAAATGTAAAAATTGGGAAAGAAGCATTTGTTGGAATTGGTAGTGTAGTAATACGCAATATAAAGGACGGGCAGAAAGTATTCGGTAACCCGGCAAGAACTTTAGATATGTAGGTAGAGTATGAATTATGGAATATAATCCTTTTTCAATTTCGGGAAAGACAATTTTTATAACAGGCGCAACTGGTGGTATAGGAAAAGCAACTGCTATTGAATGTGCAAAAATGGGTGCTACATTGTATTTATCTGGAAGAAACTCTGAAAAGTTACAGTCTGTTTGGAATGATATAAAAGGTTATACAAATAGAAAAGAACAGTTATTGTCTTGTGACCTTTCTGATTTTGAACAGGTAAAGGAGCTTGCAGCAAAATTGCCTATACTGGATGGCGTTGTTTTTAATGCAGGTATTAGCAAGTTAAAACCTGTAAAATATATTAAAGAAGATGATTTTAAGAAAATCCTTGATATTAATTTGATTTCTTCAGCAGTTCTTCTTGGTGAACTGTTAAAGCAAAAGAAATTAAAAGATGGATCTTCTGTGGTTTTTACATCATCTGCAGCAGGACTTTATGATCCTGTTGTTGGAAATGCAATGTATTCTGCAAGTAAAGGCGCTGTTTGTGCTTTTGCAAAAAATGTTGCCCTTGAATTAGCACCAAGAAAAATTAGAGTTAATTCTGTTTGCCCTGGTATGGTGAATACTCAAATGATTAAAGTTAATGACGGGCTTGAGTATTCTGATAATGGTGGTGTAAAAGAATATCCTTTGGGTAGATATGCAGATCCTAAGGAGATTGCCTGGGCATTTATTTATTTGCTTTCTGATGCTTCTAAATGGGTAACGGGAACAGATTTTATAATTGATGGTGGACTACATATTGGATAATTTTTATAATAAATTTATCTTTTTATTGAATTAGGAATATGGAATATCTGAATGGCTTTTTTAAAATTTAATGGAATTGGAATTCGGGCAGTTGCTGCATGTGTTCCAAAAAATGTGGAAAAAATCTCTCAACTTACAAATCTCTTTTCAGAAGACGAAATGAAAAAATTTACACAAACCACAGGTATAAAAGAACGTCATATTGTTCCATCTGAATCAATATGTACAAGTGACTTGTGTTTTGTGGCTGCTGAACGTTTGCTAGAAGATAATAAGATAGACCGTAATTCTATTGATATGCTCTTGTTTATGACACAAGGATTTGATTATATCTCTCCTGCAACTTCTACTATACTGCAGCATAGGTTAGGACTTCCCAATTCAACTGCATGTATGGATTTATCACTTGCTTGTTCTGGATGGGTATATGCTTTGTCCACTGCAATGGCCTTTTGTTCTACTCAAACAATTAATCGTGTTCTTGTTTTGGTTGGAGATGTTTCCACGAGAACTGTTGATAAAAATGACAGTTCTTTTTGGCCGTTAGTTGGGGATGCAGGAACAGCTACTCTTGTTGAAAAAGGTGATTATGGGGATTTTTTCTTTGATCTTGTTACTTTTGGGGAGTCTTATAAATCTATCTTGATTCCATGTTCTATTAACGGTAGAAATCCTGTTAGTCCGTCAGGATTTGACCCGAAAACTACAAAAGCAAAACTTGAAGGTCTTGATGTTTTTAGTTTTGCAATAAGTCAGGTTCCAAAAAGTGTAAATCGTCTTCTAGAAAATTCAAAAATAAAAAGTGATGAAATTAATCAATATCTGTTTCATCAAGCAAATGCATATATTATAAAACAAATTGCAAAGAAGTTAAAAGTTCCATCAGAAAAACTTCCAATCAATATCGATCGTTTTGGAAATACAAGTATGGCTGCAATGCCTTTGCTAATGTCTACAGAATTGGCTAATGGTTTTGGTAATAAAAAATGGCTTTTGTCTGGTTTTGGAGCAGGACTTAGTATTGGAACCTGTTTGGGTGATTTTGATAATTGTGTAATAAGCGAACTTGTAGAGTTTGAGTAGTTTATAATATAATAGGAGTGTATAATTGTGGAATTAAATGATTTTATTGAGAAATTTGCAGAGCAATTTGAGGAAACTGATAAAGCTCAAATTACAGCAGAAACAGACTTTAAGAATTTGGATGAATGGAGTTCTCTTATTGCTCTATCTGTAATTGCTATGGTAGACGAAGAATATGATGTTCAGTTGAAGGGAGCTGATATTCGTGATTCTGTGGTTGTGAAAGATTTGTTTGAAAGAGTAAAAACTAAAAAATAGGAAAAACCTTTAATGGCACTGTTTTCATTTGGGAATATTCGTATTGCAGGTATTTCTGCAACAGTTCCAAAAAACAAAAAGATAACTCGAGAATTAAGGTGTTTTGCTAACAAAGAAGAAGCTGACAAAGTTGTAAAAATGGCTTGCGTTGAGGAAGCTAGAATAGTTTCTGATAATCAAACTGCAAGTGATTTGTGTTATTTAGCTGCAGAGAAACTTATATCTGAACTGAAATGGAATAGGGAAGAAATAGGGTTGCTTGTATATATAACTTTTAGTCGCGATTATGTTACTGTTCCCAATACTTCAAATATTCTGCAAAATCGGCTGAAGCTTTCAACAGAGTGTATGGCACTGGATGTTCCGCAAGCTTGTCCTGGATATATATATGGTTTATCTATAGTGGCTTCCTTAATGCAAGTAAAAACTATAAAGAAAGCTCTTCTTTTAGTTGGAGAAACAAACACTAAAGCTCATTCTGATTTGGATAAATCAATTTATCCTTTAATTGGTGATGCTGGTACTGCGACAGCTATTATTTATGATGAAACTGCAGCATCAATGCAAATTCATGTTGCAGCTGATGGAAGTGAGGCAGAATATTTAATAGCTCCCCATGGTGGAGCGCGACATCCTGTAACTGAAGAATCTTTGAAAATTATGGAAGAAGAACCTGGAATGTTTAGAAATAAACTTCACATTCGTATGGATGGTATGGAAGTGTTCAGATTCTCTATTACAGCTCCGGTAAGTTCTGTTGAAAAACTTTGTTCTGAATATGAAATTAATAAAGATCAAATTGATTATCTTGTTTTACATCAAGCAAATAAATATATCGATGAAAAAATTGCGCGCAAATTAAAAATACCACTTGATAAAGTGCCTTTTTCTCTTGAAAAATATGGTAATCCTAGTGGTTGTTCTATTCCATTAACTATTGTAAATAATTTGCGGCATAAAGTAACTTCTAAAACT
>CAMJMF010000128.1 GCA_946406925.1 uncultured Spirochaetales bacterium
CTTTTTTATACAAAAAACAACACAAAAAGTCAATATTTGCAGAAAAACGCTACAGTGTATTAGTTTGAAAAGCATAGAACTGTAATTCTTCCTGGCGGAAATCTGTTTTCTGTGTCCGCCGGACTACCCGCATGACAAACCATGAGGCAGTCCGCATCCATCAGTCACATTTTTCCGCCGGAATAATACAATCTGGAGCGATGTGTACTATGCAATTTCAGCAGTTGTAATAGTTATCTTATCCGCCAGTTCAGAATAATTGTCTCCTATCCAACTCTGAAGTTTTTCTTTGCTGAACTTTGTGCCTTCAAAAATGGCAGTGTCCGGCTTGAGCAGAATTCCAGTTCCATGCTCGATTTCAGAATCATTTGTTTTTATAGTAAGCGCATGCTGTGGAACTCCGCGGACATAATCCTGCTGATAAATTTTGCCGTTGCGCCAGACAGTAATCTGAAGAGACTCGCTCAGCGAATTAACAAGCTTGAGCTCATCAAAAGGAAGGTCTCCCATGCGGGAATATTCAACCTTGGTGATGGGCTTGTCTGAAAAAAGATTCTGCAAAACTTCTTCGTGAACTGAACCGCCGTCTTCCAGCTTAATTCCACGGCCATCATCAAAAACACTGATAGTGTTGCCGGTCAACAATTGCAGCTCAATCTTTGAACAAAATCCTGCCGACAGCTCTTCAAAAGAATTCCGTAGAATTGTGAAAATCATTTTGTGCATATCATCATTTAGACTCATTTTTGCATTCTCCTGTGAATTGGTTTTGCTGCTTGCAGGAATTCCAGCTTCCGGAACACTGTAATTCTGCAAATAGCTTTTTATAACCTTAGGAGAAGAACCAAAAAGCTTTTCGAACGATCTTGTAAACCCTTCGTGCGATTCAAAGGAATACTTCATGGCAACATCAATCACTTTCATACCGGCAAGCAAATCTTTTATGGAATACTCAAGCTTTCTGATCCGTACATAACCAGTAAGCGGTATGCCATAATCACTCATAAATTTTCTGCTGATGTAATAGGGACTGTAGCCCATGAAGTTTGAAAGTTCTTTTAAATCAAGCTTGTCCTCAATGTGAGCTTCGATATAGTCGAACATTGGGGTAAAATCATCCATTGCTTTCGCTCCTCCGCCTAAGTTTATGAGATGATTTTACCGGAAAAATGCAGGCGGTTCTTGATATTGTTTGTCATAAGCGCGGTCAGGTAAAAAACATACTTCATGAAAACATCCGCATGTTTAATGCTCAAACCGTTTCATCAGGATAATCCCAGAATTTGCCTTTGTGGAAATTCTCGTTTCCCAGAGGTTTTGCCGTAAGCTTAAACATAACGCAGCCGTCGGGGCAGACAATAGTTTTTGTATACTTGCTGTCACCGCCAAGATTTTCAAGGTCGCCGCCGCTCCGTATTGCTTCCATTAAAGGATAAAGCATCATCATAGTTTTGGAGCAGATACCGTAACCGTTCTGATTCACAGGGCGGCTGTAAGTGCACTTATAAGTGTCGCCGACTTCTTCACCATTACGGCAATAGCGCTCAGTGTGGTCTCCATGCAAAAAGCCAGTTACTTCCACCGTAAACTCGTATTCTTCATCGTACCATTTTTTCATTGTTCAAACTCCTGCAAATTCTCTTTCGAATAAACCTGTTAACTCATCAATGCTGTCAATAATATAATCCGGTCTCTTACTCTCATCATCTATACACTGATGTTTTGAATACCCATGGCGAACCCAAATTGTTTTCATACCTAATTTCTTAGCCGGAACAATATCATTATCCAATCTGTCTCCTATCATAACTGCTTCTGCCGGTTCACAATTTGCCTTATCAAGTGCCATAGTAAATATCTTCAAATCAGGCTTTGCAACCCCTGCTTCGGCTGAAGCTATAACAACATCAAAATACTGCCCAATACCCCAATTATCAATTCTGTTCTGCGTTCCCAATGACTGGTTTGCAATAATTCCCAGCTTGTATTTACCATACAAGCTTGAGAGCACATCAGGAACTGCTTCATACAGTTTTTCCAAACTGTTGTCCCATTCCGGCAAAACAACTCCATAAGCTTTGGCAGCTAACCCGATAGGTGTCGGGCTTGTTTTTGCTTCCTCATATACTCTATTCAAAAATTCATCAGGAGAAATATTTAATTGCCGGATTGCGAATTCGCACCTGCTTTTATATACATCGGTTTCGTCAACTAAAGTTGCGCCAAGATCAAAAAAAATCCATTTCATAAAAATCAATCCTTATACAGCATTTTTTTTCTCCAGTCTTCAAGGCGCTTCAAGCCTTCACCGATGTCGCAGCCGAGAACATCCTGAACCTTCTGGAATTTTTCATTCTGGTGCATGAAATCCATGACTTTCATAAATTCTTTTTTACCGTATTTCTGAATGAACAGGCCAAGAACTCTTACTGCATTTGTTTCTTCGTCGAGGGCGTAAAAACCTTTGTGACAGTTGTAAAGCTCTTCACATTCGTAACAGCCGTCTATGCCCTTTTGTTTGCAGCAGGCTGTATTCGGGCACACGCCGTCCGGTGATTCAGTTGCATAGGAACAGGTGTTGTAAACCGTCCTGCACGAGCCGCACCATTCAGTTAAAAAGCAGTGCTTACAGTAAAGTCCGCAATAGGCAATTTGATCTACGCCTTTTTTTGCTTTTTGACACAGTTTGTTTTTAATGCGCCTCATCGCCTCAACATGCATTATCCAATGGCGTGAAAATGGCATCTGTATCAAGCCTTTTATGTTCTTTCCACACCAGTAGTCAATCAGCCAGAAAGCACTTTCGTCTGTGCTTACACACTTGCCTGCAATAAGCCTTTCCCGGTCATCAGCCGAAAACCCTTTCTTTAAATCTGAAAATTTCAACCCCGCCAAAAGCGTATTTGTTGAATCCATAACAGCCTTGCAGTATTCATAAAGTGCTTTGATATTCAGTTTCTTTGAAAAGTCTGCCACAGCCGCGCCGTCAAGCTCGTTGCCGGTTGTAATGATAGGGCTTTTAGTTTTCGTCTGCCAGCCGTTTTCAAAAATCTGCTTGTCCTGCAAAATCAATGTATGTGCGACAATATCTTCAATGCGGAAAATATGCCAGAGCGACCATGCAAGACTTGTACAATGATTTCCTCTGGCAGAACCAAACGGCATCTGATAAAACGCCTGTTCCGGAAATGTATTCACGATAGTAGTTATCTGCTCAAACAAGTTGCTGCGCAATTCAATAAGAGCTTTTATTCCGTCTGAAAACGTATTTTCCTTTGCAATCAGAGTCTGCATTTTCTTGTTTTTTTCTGACCATTCTTTATCCATAAATGCCTCTATCGCTCCTATAAACTGATCCGCTGTCAGACATGCCGGTGATTTCAGTAAGGTTATTTTTGGGAATTATAACATGAATATGTTTGAGATTGTGACTTCCTGCGCCTTTTATTTTTACTTTTTGATTCATCTACTTGATTATAGCACAAGAATTCCGTTTATGTGTTAAAATAGGAAAAACAAATGCCTGACGGCCGGCTATTTTCGCCGTAGTGCATATTTTGCGAAAAAAAAATACGCTGCACACAAGTCGTCTGTTTTTGCTATGCAAAAACAGACACTTTTCGCCGCACAAACTTATATTTGTAGCACAAGCTGCCGCGAAAAGCGCCAGACTTAAAGGCTTTTACGCGCCGGTGATTTCGGCTGTTTTGGCTTTTATCTCTTCAAAGAGCTTTTCTTTATTGTCTTTGTATTGAGTGATTATTCTTACAAAAACAGAGCCGGCTACAACTGCATCAACTGAATCAGCAAGAGCAGCAGCCTGTTTTCCGCTTGAAATTCCAAAACCGCCGTAGACTTTTGAACCGCCGGCACTTACCTTCTTCAGAAAGTTCAGAGTTTCAGCATTAATTGTTGTGTCAGTTCCGGTTATACCTGTTCTGAGCGCGGCATAAATATACGGGAAACCGGCTTCAGCAAGTTTTTTAAGCCGCTCATCGCTCATACTAGGAGCTGCAACAGGAATGTTTATCATTCCGTTTGCCTTGCACGTTTTTGTAAGACCTTCGTCAAAGTCAAATGGCAGATCAGGAACAATCATTCCCTTTACACCGACAGAAGCCGCCTTTTTGCAGAAAGCTTCGATACCAGGCGTATAAACAAGACTGCCGTAGCTCATAATATAAATTGGAATCTGCGGAAATTCCTTGTGGATTGTCTCAATAAAACGGAGACCGTCCGCTGTTTTATAATGACGCTGCAAAACCTCTGTGCAGGCACTTTGTATTGCAGGACCGTCAGCACTCGGATCGCTGAACGGAAGCTGAATTTCAAGTATATCTGCACCGCCTGTTATAAGGGCGCGGGCGGCTGTAAGTGCCAGCTCATCTGTAGGATAGCCTGCGACAAGATGTGACATTAATTTTATTTTGTTCATAGTTTATCTCCAAAACTCATTAAGAGAAGCTTAGTTCATAATTTTTGCCTGATGTATGTCTTTGTTCTCATTCAGACGTTCCAATTCAGAAGCAAGGAATTTTTTCCATTCTTCAGGACGGAAAACAGGACAGGTTATAAAGATGTCTTTGTCACCGCGCCCAGACATATTGACTATGATTGCCTTGTCTTTCGGCAGAGTTGGTGCAAGTTTAATTGCCTCTGCTCCGGCATGGGCACTTTCCATGGCGAAAAGTACGCCTTCGTTCTTCGCAAAAAACATAACAGCTTCCAAAGCTTCTTTATCCAAAGCTGATGTAAATTCAATTCTGCCTGAATTGCCAAGAGCCGCAAGCTGCGGTCCGATGCCGCAATAATCAAGCCCGGCTGAAATTGAGCTTGTAGGAAGCGACTGACCGTCTTCATCAAGCAGAAAGCGCGACTTATAGCCCTGCATAATTCCTTCGCGGCTTGCATTGCCTGTCATGCGGCTTGCATTCTGTCCGACACCCGGCCCAGTTCCGCCTGCTTCAACAGCTATAAGGCGCGGTTCTTTCTTGTCTATAAAAGGGCTGAAAAAACCGATTGAGTTTGAACCGCCGCCGCAGCATGCAATCATTGCAGCAACATCAAGACTGCGTTCTTTAGCCTGCTTTTCTACCTCGCGGCCGATTACGCTCTGAAATTCGCGTACAATATCTGGAAAAGGCGCAGGACCTAAGGCTGAACCAAGACAATAATGCGTTGTATCAGGATTTGCCGCCCAGTCGCGCATTGCCTCATTAACAGCATCTTTTAAGGTACGGCTTCCGCTTGTTACAGCATGAACCTTTGCACCATACATCTCCATTGTTGAGACATTCGGCTGCTGGCGGCGCACATCAACTTCGCCCATATAAACAGTGCAGTCAAGCCCGAGCTTTGCGCATGCAGCCGCTGTTGCAACACCATGCTGACCGGCGCCGGTTTCTGCAATAATGCGTTTTTTGCCCATGCGCTTTGCAAGCAGACACTGTCCGATTGCGTTGTTAATCTTATGCGCGCCGGTGTTTGCAAGGCCTTCAAGCTTAATATAAATCTGAGCACCGCCCAAAAGCTTTGTGGCAGTTTCAGCATACAAAAGAGGCGTTTCTCTTCCTATATAATCTCTTTGAATTGTATTGAGTTCCTGCAAAAAAGAAGGATCTGCAAGTGCTTCTTTAAAAGCAACCTCAAGCTCGTCTAGCGGACGGCGCAGAACTTCTGCAACATATTTTCCGCCGTATTCGTTAAAAAAACCATTATCTGAATGTGTCATCATATTCTCCCTAAAAAGCCGGTAAGTCTTTCTGCATCTTTTATTCCAGGCTCTTTTTCAAGGCTGGAAACTAAATCTACAAATTCCGGTTTATAAGTTTTTTTGAAATACCTTATATTTTCCGGGCTCAAGCCGCCGGCAATCCACAATCTGTATTTTTTTGAAATTGCAGAAAGCAGATCTTCATCTATTGTTTTGCCCGTTCCACCGATTTTATCAGCAGTCTGAGCATCAACAAGAATCCGCGGTTCGCCGAGCACTGCAAGTTCATCAAGCTTTGCAAGATCTTCTTTTGCAGAAATGTTTACAGCGCAATAATGCGGAAGCTCCGCGAGCTCTTTTTTTTGCAGAAAAGCTTTTGCGGCTTCAAATGTGTGTACTTGTATAATATCAAGAATTCCGTCTTTTACAAGCTTATAGGCTTCTTCTGCGGCAGCACTTTCAGGCTCAACAATAACACCCACAAACTTAGGAACATTGGTGCATTTAGCTTTTACAGCTTCGCGGATTTCGCGGATTTTCTGCAAGTCCACGTTCCTTTTTGATTTTTCCCAGATGATAAAGCCGAGCAGATCTGCACCATTTTCTGCAGCAAGAACAGCATCTTCAATATTGGTGTTTCCGCAGATTTTTACAAACGGCTTTGTCTTTTTTTCTTCTATTTTAGAAGCATAATCAAGCCAGAATCTGCCGTTTGCGTTCAGGCTTGTGCCTTCAAAAACTTTTATGAAATCACCGGCTTTAGCTGGATTCTTTGCGGCAGCTTCGCCTAAAAGAATGCCTGAAAAACCGAGACTGCCTGCAAACGCAGCAGCATTGCCTGAAAGAATGCCGCTTTCAAAGACAATTCTTGCATTGCCGTCAATTGCGCGGATTTTGTTCAGCATA
The DNA here is from genome assembly GCA_946406925.1 of uncultured Spirochaetales bacterium. GTDB lineage: Bacteria > Spirochaetota > Spirochaetia > Treponematales > Treponemataceae > UBA1240. The sequence continues at coordinate 6,620 of CAMJMF010000128.1, forward strand.
ACAGCCGGCACAAGCATGTCAATTGTAAAGTTCTTAAGGTCGCGGCTGTTTACTCCGCACACAATATGCTTGTGATTCACCTGACGCATTACATATTCAAGCTTCTTAAGGTCTTTGTCTTTGCGAATTTCTATCAAAGCGCTGATGCCGAGTTCTTCTGCTTTTTTTGCCATAGAAAGCATTTTCTTTGCAGAAAGAATGCGCGCAATTAAAAGCACCGCATCAGCTCCGGCTTTGTACGCAACTTCAACTTCCTTCTCATCAAGAAGAAAATCTTTGCGAAGAACAGCAGGGCCCTGAAGCCCAGTTTCTTTTTCAAATGCATCAACAGCGGCGCAGACTTTCATCAAGTCATCAAGCCCGCCCTTAAAATAATTTTGCTCCGTAAGGCAGCTGATAGCGCGCGCACCGTTTTTTGCATATTCATAAGCCGTCGCATAAGAATCAAGATTCGGTGCAATGTCGCCTTTGCTTGGGCTTGCGCGCTTTACCTCAAGTATTGCGCCGCGCTCTGCAAGAAAAGAATGCACTTTGCGCGCTCTTTCAGCCGGAATATTGCAGCCGTATTCAAAGCCCAGACGCTTTATGTCTTTCTTGCGCTTGTCTACAATTTCTTTAAGAATGTTCTTAGACATTCAGAGCACCGCCTTACGCAGCCTTGCTTTCTTCAAGAATTTCCTGAAGCTTTGCAAGAGTTTTTCCAGAATCAAGGGCATCAAGCGCCATTTTGAAGCCGTCTTCAAATGACTTTGCTTTGCCTGTAAGATAAAGCACCGCGGCAGCGTTCAAGCCTACAGCGTTGCGGATTGTTTTCTTTCCCTGTCCGTTCATTATTTCAAGCGCAAGTGCGGCATTTGTCTTGCCGTCACCGCCGAGAAGTTCGTTTTCATCTGCATCGGTAATGCCGAATTTTGCAGGATCAATTATATATGCGCATTCACTGCCTTTTTCGTCAATCTGATAAACGTGAGTCAAAGCGCATGGCGAAATCTCGTCGTAACCGTCGTCTGAACAGACAACCATTACTCTTTTTGCACCAAGCGATTTTGCGGCGTGTGCATAATCTTTGAGCAGAGACTTTGAATAAACACCAAGAACTTCGTATTCAGCGCGTGCCGGATTCAAAAGCGGGCCTAAAATGTTCATGATTGTCTTGATGCCCAAAGCTTTTCTTACTGGAGCTGCAAAACGCATTGCCGCATGATAAACAGGAGCCATAAGGAAGCCGAAGTTTGTCTTTTCTATGAGGTGTGATGTTTTTTCTGGACTTGCCATAATGTTTATGCCCAAATTCTCAAAGAAATCTGCCGCACCTGATTTTGAGCTTACGGCTCTGTTACCGTGCTTTGCCATCGGCTGACCGCAGCTTGCGGCAACAATTGCGGCAAGCGAAGAAATATTGAAAGAACCTTTGCAGTCGCCGCCTGTTCCAACAATTTCAGCAAGGCCTTTTTTGCTGCATTCAAACGGAGTGCGCTTCAAAAGCAGTGTTCTTGCGCAGCCAATCATCTCGCTTGTTGCAGGGCCTTTTGCAGCCATTGCCGTAAGAATTGCTGCCATAACGCTCGGCTCCATGTTGCCGTCTGTAACATATTCCATGAAAAGAGCAGCCTGGTCTTCAGACAAGTCTTTTTTCTCAATAAGCTGATTCAAAAATGCGCTTACGTTCAAGTTTTCGCGGCGGTATTTCAAGAAAGCCTGAATAAGTTTCTGGCAGTTTTCGCTTGCAATGCTTTCCGGATGAAACTGAATGCCTTCAATCGGCAGTGTTTTATGGCGGATTCCCATAATGTCGCCGTCATCAGCGCGGGCTGTAACTTCAAATTCTTCAGGCAATGTTGATTCATCAATAACAAGCGAATGATAGCGTGTAAATTTGACTCTCTTGCCCATTGTTCTGAAAAGTCCGCGGCCGTCAAGGTTGATTTCCTCAACAATGCCGTGCTTAATGAATTTTGCCTTTACAATTTTTGCACCGAAGGCTTCGCCAATTGCCTGATGACCAAGACATACGCCGAGAATCGGAATTTTTCCTGCAAAATAGCGGATTGCCTCTTTTGAGATTCCGGCTTCAGAAGGATTACCTGGTCCAGGTGACACAACAAGGAATTTCGGGTTCATAGCTGCAAGCTCTTCAACCTTGTATTCGTCGTTGCGCACAACGCGGATTTCTTCGTCAGTAGCTTCTT
>CAMJMF010000129.1 GCA_946406925.1 uncultured Spirochaetales bacterium
CAAGACCAAAACGCATCTTAAGAACTTCCTGTTCACGTGGTGGCAGCGTTTCAAGCACAGTCTGAAGCTGTTCCTGCAAGAGCGTAAACGCCGTCTGGTTTGCAGGATTCTCAACTTCCTTGTCCTCAATAAAATCTCCGAGCAGAGAATCTTCTTCCTCACCAATCGGAGTTTCAAGCGAAATTGGCTCGCGCGCAACATTCTTAACCTGCTTAACGCGGCTTACAGCCCAACCAAGCTGGGCTGCAATCTCTTCGTCAGAAGGTTCTCGGCCAAGACGCTGCATAAGCTGACGGCTTTCGCGTACAACTTTGTTTATCTGCTCAATCATGTGAACCGGCACACGGATAGTGCGCGCCTGGTCTGAAATTGAGCGTGTAATTGCCTGGCGGATCCACCATGTTGCATATGTAGAGAACTTGAAACCTTTGCTGTACTCAAATTTCTCAACAGCCTTAATAAGACCGATGTTGCCTTCCTGAATAAGGTCAAAAAGATGGAGACCGCGGTTGGTGTATTTTTTTGCAATAGAAACTACAAGACGCAGGTTTGCATTGATAAGGCGGTCTTTTGCCTTTTTCATCATAATGCGTCCGCGCTGAATTTCTCTTGCCATTGTTAAGATTTCAGAAACGTCGTTTTCAAATTCATACTCTAACCTGCGGAGCTTGCGGTCAATTTTCTGAATCTGTGTATAAATCTCGCGGATATCGTCAGCCGGAATTCCAAGCTCTTCTTCAAGCTTTGCACGCTCAGACTTTAACGAAACTCTTTTGCCCAATGCGCGGAGTTCTGTATAGTCAGAAATACGGAGCTCTTTCTCTTTCTTTTCCTGGCGGTGACGGTATTCCTTGATTTTCTTTGTAGCTTCAATAAATCTATCAGAGAAACGTTCAATCTCTTCAGACTGAATGTCCACGCCCTGCAAAACAGGAAGAATCTTATTACGCAGTGCGACCAAATCTTCGTTCTCAAAAATTGAGACATTCTGGTCTTTTTCGTAGAGCTGTTTTTTAAGGGCTATGTATTGTTTCATTTCTGGCAGCACCTGTTTCAGGGCATCACTATAGTTTGCCTTGAGGCGGCGCTTCTCTGCCATTTCTTCGTTTATTTCTTTTCTCGGGCGGCCTGCTTCATGAGGATCAATCTTAGTGAAAGCACGCTGTGCAATCGCATAAAATTCAGGAATAATCATGCCGGAATTTTTGATTACGTCTTTTATGATGTTCTCACCGCTTTCCATTTTTTTAGAAAGCTCAACTTCCTGTTCAGCTGTAAGCAGGTTTTCTTTTCCGATTTCACGCAGATAAAGACGGATCGGGTCGTCGATTGACGAATCCTTGTCGTTGTTTACAAGACGCTTACGTCCTAAATCATCATCTTTTTCTGGTTTATCCGGGTCAGCATTTGCGGCTGCTTCTTCAGCCTGTTCTCTGGCCTCTTCATCGTCCTCATCTTCAAGAACCAGGTCTTCTTCTATAACCTGAATCTTATTCTGTTCAAGAACCATGAGTACCGTATCCATTTTGTCTGAGTTCAAAATTTCAGGCGGTAACAAATCATTGATTTCATCCCAGTTAAGGACTTTTTTAGCTTTTCCGTATTCAACAAGTTTTACTATTGCTGGATCTAGTTCTTGATCCGTCATTCAGTTACATCCTTTACGTTCAATTCGTTATCGATGGCCATTTTTTCATACTGCATGTTGCGTAACTCTTGCAGTTCTTCAAGAGTTTTACCACCACACTGACGAATCTTGTTCATCAGTCTCTCCCTTTTCCTCTCCAAACTGTTTCGATGCACTAAAGCAATACTGTCTTCAATTGTCTTCTCTGAATTAATTGTAAATTCATCAGAAGCAACCGTCTCACTTACCAGTTTGCGCAATTTTTCATTCTCGCATTTGGCAAGTATTGCATCCGAACTTACAACATCTTCTCTAAAACATTCTTCTAAAGCATAAAACAACTCTTTTGCAGCCGGTTCTTCAAAGTCTTCAGGCGAAAGCATTGAGCGCATTTTTGTGAAATATTCAGTATTTGACACAACAGCGAGCATCGCACGTAATTCGGCATTTTTCTTTATATCAGGGTTGTCTGGTACTATAGATTCTGATGTATGTCCGTTCGGTCCAGTCCTTTTCTGAGCAGCGTCCCTGCGGTTAAAGTCAGAGCGTACAGCCTGAAGCGATAATCCGTAAGTATTGCACAGCTGCTCAAGACATGATTCTTTTTGTATATCTGACGGCAAAACATCAATATACGGGAAAAATTCCAAAGAAGCCTTGGTTTTTCCGTCAGGTGTATCGATAGGATACTTTTTTGCCAGTCTAGACAATAAATAATCGGAATCAATTATACTGTTATCTACTATACTCGTCAAGGTTTCTGCACCGAAATTTAGCAGAACATCAGCCGGATCTTTAGGCTTAGGTTTATCTCCAAAATTGAAGCCGGCGATGTTCACAATCTTGACAACTGCACCGGCTTTTCTGCACATCAGAATAGCCCTGAACGTTGCATTCTGCCCCGCCTCGTCGCCGTCAAACGAAAGTATAAACGTATCTACAAATGGTTTCAGTATATGGATTTGTTCCTCTGTTAAAGCTGTTCCAAGAGGCGCGACGGCGAAGTTCAGCCCTGCCTGATGATATGCTATAACGTCCATATAGCCTTCGCACAAAATAACGGCCTTACGCCTGTTTATCTGATTTTTTGCAAGATGAAAGGCATAGAGCGTCTCAGACTTTTTGTATTGAGGCAGGTCACCTGAGTTAAGGTACTTTGGACCGTCGCCTTCAAGAATACGTCCGCCAAAAGCCACAACCTGACCGTTTCTGTTGCAGATCGGGAACATCAGTCTGTTTGAAAAAAACGCAACATCAGGATAATTCTTTGAGAAAAGCCCTGACTGGGCAAGAAAATCATTCGAATAATTCTTTTGGGCAAGAAACTTCTTAAGCCAGCGCCGGTCTTCAGGCGCAAACCCAAGACCGAAGATTTCAGCTATTTCAGGCGAAACACCGCGTTTTGCAAGATAAGCAAGCACAGGCTTGCCCTGCTCGGTTTCATTCAAAAAATAGCGGAAAAGCGCCGCGGTGCGCCTGTACAAATCAAGCATATCCTCTTTAAACTGGCGGGCTTTGGCGTATTCTTCGTCATCTTTTTTAGAAGACACACCGTCGTAAATTACTTCTATAGCATTTTTTCTGGCAAGCTGTTCTACTGCCTCAACAAAAGAAACATTCTCAATTTCTCTGTAAAACTGAATTACACCGCCGCCTTTGCCGCAGCCAAAACAGTGGTAGATTCTCTTTTCCGGGCTTACGGAAAACGACGGCGTTTTTTCATTATGAAACGGACAGCAGCCCCAGAAACCAGAACCTCTCTTTTCAAGGTGGACATATTCGCTGACAAGAGAAACAATATCGACGCTGTTGCTTATTTCTTCTATTGTAGAAGACGAAATATGGCGCGGCATTATTTTCCTGCTGCCGCCTTTATTGCCAGCTCTCTGCCGGTTTTTGCATGTTCTTCAAGTGAAGACGAAAAATGGTGTGTGCCTGTTGATTCATCAACAACCCTGAAATAATAATAGTTTGTCTTAGGCGGGTTTGCGGCGGCTTTCAAAGCAATTGCCCCCGGGTTTGAAATTGGCCCTAAAGGAAGCCCTGCCCACTTATAAGTGTTGTAAAGGCTGTCGACTTTCAGATCTTCATAAGTTATGCGCTCTGGGTGCGGTCTTCCCTGAATTTCAGTCAGAATATAGACGATTGTAGCGCAAGATTCTAAGCCGATGTGGTGGTCAAGCCTGTTCTTAAAGACACTTGCAATAAGAGGAGCTTCTTCTTCGCGGCAGTACTCACGCTCTACAATAGAGGCAAGAATAACTGTGTCATGAAGCTTTTTCATGTCTTCTTTAGAAATTTCAAGCGAATCAATTCTTGCAAAGAAATTGTCAACAAGACGCTCAATAACGTCGCGCGGTTCCATCGACGGGTTAAAATAATATGTATCTGGAAAAAGATAGCCTTCAAGATTAGAAGCCGCAATATTATATTTTTCTAAAATTTCTGGATTTGCCGTTTCTTTTATAAAATCTTCTTTTGAAAGAATTACATCAGAATCAACAAGAAGCTGTGCAATTTTAGACGTTGTGAGCCCTTCAGGAATGCTGACGGTGATATGATCCTGTTTGCCTGAAGCAAGCAGCGCAAAAATTTCAGACATGCTCATTGTAGGAGAAACTGTATAGCGTCCGGCTTTCATCTCAAATTTTTCAAGACGTGCCTTTAAGTAGAAAATATCAGCAGAACGGATCAAGCCGTTTTCTTCAAGTTCAGCCGCAACTTTTAAGATTCCTGTTCCGACAGGCACTTTAAGAATATATGGTTCAGGCCCGTCTACGGTTTCAGCTGCTTCAGCTGTTTCGGCAGCAGCGTTCTCACTGCTTACGGCGGCTTTAACAGGTGCAGTCTGCATATAAAAATACCAGCCTGTTACAGCACCAATTGCTACAACCAGAACAGAAAGAACAATAATAGAAATCTTAAGAAACAGTTTCATAAACAGAACCTTATCTTTTTGCAAGTTATTAAACGTGTTCGGAGAGTTTCCGAACAGATCTATTTTACAGAACTTTTCAGCCTGTAATTTCTATAAATCAGCCGGTTATGCAGTCATCATCACTGCTAGTATACATTGGAAGATACTGCTGCTCAATTACGCGGTCCCACGAGTATTTCTGCTCAACATAATTTGCGGCTTCTTTTGCAATTTCAGCAAAAGCCGACGGCGTTTTTTTAAACCGGTCTATAAGCTCAAGCAGCGTATCTGCAAGCTTTTCATATGTATTCGGTTCATATAAAAAGCCGGTTTTGCCGTCAATGATTTTCTTAAGACCGCCTACAGCATGAGCCACAGGAATAGTACCGAAAATCTGTGCAATAAAATCTTCAAGACCGCAGGGCTCAAAGAAGCTCGGCAAAACAATAAAATCTGCGGCTGCAACACAAAGCCGCACAAAAGAGCGTTCGTAACCGCGGATATAGATGTACCTGCCCTTGTTCTGCTCGGCAAGAAGCTTGTGGCACTCTTCCAAAGAAGAATCACCCTGACCGGTAACTATAAAGCATGCATCCGGGTTTTTCTTCAGCACGGTTTCGGCTGCATCGGCAAGCACTTCAAGCCCTTTCTGGTGAACAAGCCTGCCGTGATAGGCAAAATAGACGTTACCCGGCTTATGCGTTATTGCGCCGTAGCATTCAAGCCCCGGAACATTAAAGTTTTTGCCAGTATTCTTGATAAACCAGCTTCTGCATGAATATTTTCCATGGAAGCTGCCCTTTTTCGGGTTAAAAGTATATGGAAGCAGAGATTTAGATTTATCTGCAGGGCAATATCTGTCTACATCAATTCCGTTTGTTATGCCTCTTACAGCAATATTCTTTTCAGCAAAAGTCTGCGCAAGCCCGCCTGTAAAAGTGTCATCAACGTTAAGAAGCTCTTCTGCATACCAGGGCGAAACCGTAGAAAGCTTTGCATAGACCGAAGCAACCAAAAACGGCTCGATATGACCGTTCATCAAGCCGGTCTGAAGCATAGGCATAGGCAGACCTGTCAAAGAATAAGCTTCAAGCATAGAATTGAACTGCTGGCGGTAGCCTTCGCCTGCATTGTGGATTGTCACAAAAAAGCGTGTGTTTGCAAATGACTTTGCGTGCTGCGGCGAAGCTTTTGCAAACGCCGGAATAAGCGCTGTATGAGCGTCCTGGCACTGAACAATATCAGGATATTCGCCTGAAAGCTGGGCAAATGCTATAACAGCCTTCTGAAAAACTGTGTTCATTATATTTGCATCTTTGTGGCCCATTCCGCGCACAAATTCTGGGTTTTCTTTTTCGTCTTCGGCTGTATAAACATAAACGCTGCGCTTTTCAGTAAAAATGCGGTGCATTACAAAAATTATGCGCACACCTTTTACTTCAGCCTGACCGTAAGCAACTCTATAAATTGAATTTCCGCAAATGATTCCGGCAATAGAAGAAGATAATTCAGTGATTTTTGAAAGCCGCTTCATCATTGTGCAGCCATAGAAAGGAATAAAAACGGTACATTTTGCGCCCTGTCTTACAAGGCCTTCTGCCAGAGAACAGGCAACATTCTTTACCCCGCCTGCTTCTGCTATTCCGGCATATTCTCTTGTAACGTGCCAAACATTAAGCGTCCGACCATTGCCACCCATAAAAGATTAAGCCCCCGTCCCAGATGCAAGAAAATTGATACCTGCTGAAAGAATCAGAAAAACAGCGGCAATCAAGCAGGAAATCAGATTAAAAATAAAATGCCCGAAATAAATAGATGTTTTCTGATAAACAGCAAAACCTACAGAAAGAACAATAGCGCAGATAGAAAGCAAAATCAATAAAATAGAAGTAAAAGAAATTATCTGCAAAATCAAAATCTGCGAAGAATCCAGAAAGTTCTGCAGATTGCCAAGAATGTAGACAAACGCAAGAACAAAAAGATATAAGAACAGACAGACATTAAGTCGCTGTAAAAGCCTTACAAGCACAAATTTCTTTTGCTTTTCTGTAACAACATTATCTTGCACATAGTAATTATACTTAACAGGGTTACAGTGTCAAGCACATGCGGAAACAGCAGAGCAATCTAAAGTCTGTCATTATCAATTTCTGAAATCATTTTATTATATAGAGATAAAACTTCTGACCAGCAGGTTTTCTGTTCACTGTTTGAATTCAGTGAATTTACTTTCTGCATAAAAGATTCTTTACGCATAGTATTTTCTTTTTTCAGTTGATCTTTATCAACAAAAACATCCTTAATTCCATTTTTCAAAACGTTATTTACCTGATTATCCATATCGTGCTCAAAAGAGTTAAAGAAACGGAAAACTTCTGAAACAAATTCAGAATATTTCATTTCGTAAACTCCTTTTGGATATTTCCATAAAGTACTTCCGTCTTTTAGCGTTTCATTACAATCGCTTTCCCAAAATATTTTTACATTATCATCGCTTCTGAAACAGCCTATAAACGGACCGTCAACTAAATGCATAGAATTAAATGTTCGTCTGAAAAACCAATTGCAGAGCGGTTCATAAAAATTTGGAAGAAAATCATCAAAAAATTCAGAATCTGATTTTTCTGTATACAATATTTCCCAAGTTTTTATTTGCTTTCCAAAACATTCAATGGAATCATATAGGATTTTGGGTATTGGTTCTGCCACATAAGGAAGAATCTCCGAAAAATCTTCCAAAAATCTTGCAAGTTGATAGTCATTATACTTTATATTCCATTCGTTGAAAGCAGAATCAGAATATTCATATATGACAGCATTTCCCGCATCTATCCATAATAAGCTGTCTGTTAATCCAAACCAATGTAATTCTTTTCCCCATGGTTCAATCTGTTCAGCCTTCTTTAACTGATAGTTTATTCTAAACATAAAGTCTCCCGATTTGACAATTGCATTTCACATATGAGTGATTGATATTGGCAATTTGACCCTGCACTATGATTTCATACTCTAAAGCTTTTCCATTACGAGAGCTTTCGGAAGGACGATTGACACTATTGTGCCGCTCGGCTCGGCGGGGTCTATCGAGTATTCGGCGCCAATCTGATGCGCGCGGTATTCCATTGAGCGCAGCCCCAGCCCTGCTGACTTTTTCTTAGACTTCATGGCATTTTCCTGCGACTGCTTTACACCGATGCCGTCATCAATAAGCTCAAAAACAGTAGAGTCAGTCCTTTCTGAAACACGAAGCACTGCCTTGCGCGCTTTTGCGTGTTTAGAAACATTGTGCAGCGCTTCCTGAAAGATTCTGTAAATATTCAGCTTCTGCGCCGGAAGAAATTCAACCGACTCTTTAAGCTTCCATTCAAAATCGCAGTGCAGCCCCATCTGCGAGCCTGAGCTTTCGCACAGCAGAGAAAGCGCCTCTTTTAAGTCAACCGAATCAAGCTCAAGCGGAAAAAAATCATGTGCATAGGCGCGCGTTCTTGTAAGCGTTTCATCAACAAGAGCAGCCAGATCCGGCAGAGCGGCATCAGGCAGCTGCTTCATCTTTACAAGGCTCTTGCAATAAAGAGAAATTCCGGCAAGACGCTGGCAAATGTCATCGTGCAGGTCTATAGAAAAGCGGAGTCTTTCAAGCTCACTTATGCGCAGAACCTCGGCTTCAACAGCAAGGCGCCGCTCTGCTTCCTGCTTGAGTTTTTCATGCACTGCCACAAGGTCTTTTGACCTGAGCTGCACTTCTTTTTCAAGCAGGGCTGAATGCTGTTTTTCAGTTTCAAGGTCATTTATGCGCCTTAAGACATTCTCAATAAAAGTGAATGCGCTGCAGATATAAGGCTGAAGTTCCGGGTCAATCTCATAAAGAATAAAGCCTATTTCTTTCTGCCCCGCACGCAAAAGAAAAATTGAGCGGACAATGCTTGAAAAGTCTTTGTGAAGAAAATCGTATAAATCAGTCTGCTCGCCAAAGCAGTTAGTGTGCACCTCTTTTCCTGGAATACGGCTGTAAATAAGCTGAGCTGTTCCCCTTTCATACCACTGTAAGTCATCTTGAGAAGAAAAGCTGAAAAGATAGAACATAGGCACTTCAAGCATGTTAAGAAAGCCCGTAAGCGATGCACACAATGCCGGCATTGTATCAACATCAGTCAGTTCCTG
>CAMJMF010000130.1 GCA_946406925.1 uncultured Spirochaetales bacterium
AAATTGCCTATAGAAGTAGCGGTTAATGGTGTTTTGCCTTCAAGCTGATACAAGAACGAATAAATATTAGTTGAGTCCTGGAGAACTGTCACAGCGACGTCGTAGGTCTTGTCTGAAGCTTTGTTAAACAGAAAATAGAAAGTCTCACTTCGGGTTTCGTTATTTGATAAATATTTGCGGTCGCCTGTAATGAGGAAACTTCCGTCGGCAGATTTGCCTGAAGAAAAAATCTCGCGGCATGTAGAAAGCAAGTTATAACCGTTTGCAGTAAATCTTATGATTTTTGCCTTATTTTTCGGCTTTTCATCAAAAGTCTGCGGCTTTTCCTGAATTGAATCAAACACAGGCTTTTCGTTGGCTTCTTTCTGCATATCTTCAAGCTGGGTCAATATTTGCTGCAGCAGAGTGTTTGTTGTAGCTGAATTATTAGCCTGCGAACTGTTTTTTCCAAGCAGAGAAGAAATAATGTCGGTGCTGTCATTTGAATTGCCGGAAAAAACGCGGGTAAAATCAGCAAGGCTTGCGGCTGTCAAATAAGGTTCATTATTCGAATTTGTATTTTTATCTTCTTTTTTGTTGTCAGCAGCTTTGTTTTGTGCAGTTTCATTTTGAGCAGGTGTTTTAGACTGCGAAACAGTGGGAAATGTTGAAAAAGCAGGCATTTCTGGAGAAGAAACTGTCGGCATTGTTTGAGCTGCTAATGGTGAAAAAATAAGAAAAAGAATGATAAAAATAACTGAATGTTTCATGTATTAATTCTACCTTGTAAAATAGTGAATCGCAAGCATTATTTAAGCGCTGTGCTTAAAACGGCCTGTAATTTCCGCTTAACGCCAGAAGCGCAAAAATATAGAGACAATTGTCATAATAGCGCCTTTTGCCTGTGCGGAGCGGTGTGTGCCAGAAAAGCCGGACAAAATGTTCTGCTGTTTTAAGGCTTTCTTTGTCAGCGTCAGGATTTGCAAATATAGCAAGGCTGGACTGTGCAAGAGTAACAAGCAGCGCAATAGGGTGCATGACACTGTCTTCAAGCTTTGTGCCGTCAACTTTGTAGATTCCGTAATCGCATGGTGCAATGTCTTTGAAAAAGCTCTGTATTGCTTTAATCCGTTCATAAAGCGGTTTTGTTGTGCCGTTCCACAAGGCATCAAGACCTACGTTTGCAGCTGTTCTGTATGAGTCGCTGTAAAACCAACCGTGGTCGCCCCACGGGCAGTCTAAGACAGGCGTCCCGTCAAAATGTGCATATTCTGGGCTGAAACCTGTTTCCGGGTTCATGCTTTTTTCAAGGTATTCACGGCTTGCTTTTGCGGCCCTTTTCCAGAAATCGTGGTGATTAGTGTCATATTCAGCAAATAATTCATAGAAATGCGGCAGATGGTAAGACGGGTCGCTGTAGGGACATGCCGGCACAAATAGAATATAAGCGTTTTCACTGTTCCACATTGGGTACTTATGGGTAAGACATGTATTAAGCAGGCTTTTTGCCTCGGCTTCATAATTGTAGATGCCTGAACCGTTGCCCCATCTTTTAGAAGCAAAGAAGAGCGCCATAGCATAGAATTCTTCGCCATCAGGTGCAGGGCCGTTTGCGTTCCATTTGCCTTCGAGGCTGCATGACCACGCAAAGTAGCCTTTCATTTTGCCTTTAGTCATAAACATGTATTTTTTAGACCAGTTCCAAAGGCTGTCAAAAATGTCCTTGCGGTTCATCTGAACTGCCATCATCATGCCGTAAGACATGCCCTCTGTGCGGGCGTCAATATTGCCGGTGTCTTCCATGCAGCCTAAATCGTCTGTCTGCTGGTGGTAAAATCTTTCTTTAGAAGACTGGTCAAAAACTGTGTTCCAGACTTCTTGTATGCGGCTGTCAATTTCTGATTGTGAATATCCGAGTTCTAAAAGCAAATTTCTCATGGCTGAATCCTAATAAAAGATAGGTGACAATTCTATCAGTAAATTTACCCATAATATGGAAAAGTGCAAAAAAAAAGCGCAGACTCAAAAAGTCGTGCGCTTTCTTCAGTTTCAGGCTGCTATTACTGGAGCAATCCCAAAATTGACTGTGGCTGCTGGTTTGCCTGTGCAAGCATTGCAAGACCAGACTGTGTAAGAACCTGATTCTTTGTGTGTTCAACCATCATTTCAGCCATATCAGTATCACGGATGCGTGATTCTGCTGCCTGGAGGTTTTCAGCACCAATATCAAGACCTACGATTGTGTATTCAAGGCGGTTCTGGTATGCACCGAGGTCAGCACGCTGTTTGTTGATCTTCTTGAGAGCTTCATCGAGTGTGTTGATTGCGCGGTTAGCATTGTCAGGTGTTTCAAGAGAAATAATCTCTTCGTTGCCCAATGTGCGGATGCCGAGAGCTGTAGATGTCATTGTTCCAATGAAAGCCTGTGAGCGCTGGTCCATGTTAGCACCAATGTGGAACCACATAGAACCTGTAATTGTGTTGTCGCCGTTGTCTTTTGCATAGCGACCAGTGAGCATGTTCAAACCGTTGAACTGAGCTGTTGATGCAATGCGGTCAACTTCAGCAACGAGCTGTGAAACTTCAACCTGAATCTGCATGCGGTCTTCTGCAGTGTAGATACCGTTGGCTGACTGAACAGCAAGTTCGCGGATGCGCTGAACGATATCAGTTGTTTCCTGGAGATAACCTTCAGTTGTCTGAATGAATGAGATAGCGTTCTGTGCGTTTTCTGAAGCTTTATTCAAACCGCGGATCTGTGCGCGCATTTTTTCTGAAACAGCGAGACCTGATGCGTCATCACCTGCACGGTTAATTCTGTAACCAGAAGAAAGTTTTTCCATTGCTTTCTGGCTTGAATTGTTTGTTTCACCTAAAGTTCTGTTAGCGAACATTGCACTAAGGTTGTGATTAATAACCATATTTTTTCTCCCTTCCAAAAAAATTTTAATGCCTGATACTAATCTATCGGAGAACCAAAAGCAGACTTTAGAATTTGTTTGAATATTTTGCATATCAGACGGAAAAGCATCATCGAAAGCGAAGTATAAAATAAGAATATCATCTATTGATGAATGCGTTATAAACCGTTAAAATATTCTGCTATGCTAAATCCTACAAATCCTTTGATTGTCCAGAGCGACCGCACAATTTTGCTTGACGTTCATGCACCGCTGGCCGAAGAATGCCGCAATGCCCTCATTCCATTTGCAGAACTTGAACGCTCTCCGGAACATCTTCATACATATAGATTAACACCTTTGTCTTTGTGGAACGCCGTTAGTGCCGGTTTTACAGCAGAAGACGCAATTTCAACATTAAATGAATATTCAAGATTCCCGATTCCTCAAGCTGTTGAATTTTGGATGAAAGAAACTTCAGGAAAATTCGGCAAACTTAAGATGACAATTCCTGAGAATGCAGATGCTGATACTTGTGATTTTTTGTTTTTGGAAGCAGCTTCAATTCCAATTTATAAGGAAATTAATGCAGCAAAACAAATGAAAGACTTGCTCAGTCCTGATGCTGACGAAAAAAAATTGCGTTTTGTCCTTAAATTGGTTAACCGCGGAATTGTCAAACAGAAGCTCTTGCAGCTTGGCTGGCCTGTAGAAGATTTAGTTCCGCTGCGGGACGGTGAGCCGCTTGAAGTTTCAATGCGCGAAAAATGCCTTTCAGGCAGTAGCCTTAAGGTGCGCGATTATCAGAAAAAAGCTGCTGATGCTTTAGTGGGAGACAAAGGACCGGGTTCAGGCTTTGGCACGATTGTGCTTCCGTGCGGTGCGGGCAAAACAATTGTCGGCATGGAAATTATGGCAAGGCTTAAGACAAGCACGCTTGTTGTTACAACAAACATTTCTGCGGTTCACCAATGGATTGCGGAGCTTCTTGATAAGACAAATCTTGAAGAAGACCAGATCGGCGAATACACAGGCGAAGAAAAAGAGATTAAGCCTGTAACAGTTGCAACCTATCAGGTATTAACCTGGCGCCCTGACCCAGATTCGCCTTATCCGCATTTTGATCTGTTCAGAAAAAGAGGCTGGGGCTTAATCATTTATGACGAGGTTCATCTGCTGCCTGCTCCTGTTTTCAGAATTACGGCGGAGCTTCAGACTATAAGACGCGTCGGGCTTACTGCAACGTTAATAAGAGAAGACGGCTGCGAAGGGCATGTTTTCAGCCTTGTAGGGCCAAAGCGTTATGATGTGCCGTGGAAGGAGCTTGAAACTTCGGGCTGGATTGCAGAAGCTGAATGCATAGAAATACGAATTGATTTGCCTGAAGACAAAGAAATTGAATACGCTGTTGCAAACCAGCGCGCAAAGCACAGAATAGCAAGCGATAATGTCTTAAAGCGTGATGTTGTTAAAAAGCTGATAAACCTTTGTCCGGAAGATAGAATCATTGTAATCGGGCAGTATATTGAACAGCTTGAAATTCTTGCGCAAGAACTGGGCGCACCGCTTATAACAGGAAAAACCTCAAATGCAGAACGTGACAGAATTTATGCGTCATTCCGTTCGGGGGAGAGCCGCATAATTGTTGTTTCTAAAGTTGCTAATTTTGCAATTGACCTGCCCGATGCGTCAGTCGCAATTCAAATTTCAGGTACTTTTGGCAGCAGGCAGGAAGAAGCACAGCGTTTAGGGCGTCTTTTAAGACCGAAAAACCGCAAGGCAAGATTTTTCACATTGATTACGCGCGGTACAGTTGAAGAAGAATTCGGTATGCACCGCCAGAAGTTTTTGGCTGAACAAGGCTATGACTACCGCATATTGAAATATGTAGATGACGAAAGTCTGCGGGAAGCGGCAGACTAGACCTGTTTGGAAACTCGGTTAGTTTCCAAACAGGTCAGCAATTTTTCAGGCTAAAGCCTTATAAAATTGCGGATTATTAAAGTTCGTGTTTGGAAATCTTAAGTTTCCGAACACGTTTATTATAAGGATTTTTAATGGAACAATCAGAACATGCACAAGCTGTATTGGCGTGGCGTGAATCACTCGTAACATTAAATGATACGCATTTTTTTGAGCTTTTGCGGATGTATCTTGGCGAAATCAAGACGCCGTACAATAAGCAGAAGCTCATAGAAGAGCTTAGTGCATTTTTAAGAAAAGACGAAAACGTGCAGATGATTGTGCGTTTATTGTCGCTGAACGATATTTTAATACTTTCCGCTATAAAAATTTTGAATTTTCCTACACAGGAAAAACTTTCACGTTTTTTTTCGACTGATTTTTCGTTTGCAGAATTATATGAGCGTCTGATGAATCTTGAGGAAAGGCTGTTGATTTATCGCAGAACCGAACAAAAGCAGATTCGTTTTGTGCTGAATCCGCTGCTTGCACCAAAGATTGAGCCGCTGCTTTCGGTTTCTGTTTTGATGCCGTCCGGTAATTTCTCCGGCACAAAGACTTTCATGTGCGAGCCAAACTCAATCTTTTTTGCTTCAATTTTTTCATTGTTTTTTCATCATAAAGATTTGTGCAAGAGCGACGGCACGCTCAAAAAAAAAGGCGAGAATCTGGCTGCGGCAGTTTTTCCGTTTATGGAACAGCCGGACGGCAAAGAGTTTTTCCATCTTATTTTTGAAGGGCTGAAAAATTTGCAGCTTCTGGTGCAGTCCGGCTCTGATTTTGTTCCAAATTTAGAGCGGTGGAAGCAGTTTGCGGCTTTAGATGATATTACGCGCGTCTGCTATTTGTGCGCGGCTTCGTGTGCGCGCTTTACCAATGAAACGCTGCAAAAATATGCACAGTTTGTTTTCTCAATTTGCAGCACAGTCCCGGACGGCGGGTTTTCTTACCCTGTTTTGATGCGACTTGCTCTGCTTCAGAATGAAAAAGCGCCTGAAACATTTTCGCTTAAAAAGGGCAGGCTGGCTTCTTTGCTGCAGGACATAAAACCCGCAAAAAGCGAGATTAATTCAGAAAACAAGACTAATGATGCTCCGGCTGATAATTCATTTTCGCAGACAGTTGAATTAACATCGATTATTCAGCAAATCATTAAAATGAAGCTTCTTATTGAGGCAGACGGTGTTTTCGTAAAATCGAATTTCTTCAATACGGCTTTGTATGAGCATAATTCAAATGTCAAAACTGAAACACAGGAGCTCTTGAAAGGGCGTTTGTCGCTGAATCCGGATTTTTCAGCGGCGCTCATTCCAGGGGCAAATCTTTCTGAAATGCTTCCGCTGATGCAGGTGCTTTGCATAACCCGTTTTGATACAGTTCCTGTTTTTGAAATTTCGCGCCAGTCATGCAGCAATGCATTTGACTGTGACATAAGTGTTGCTCAGATTAAGCAGATTCTTCAGTCTGCTGTTTCTTATGAAATTTCTCAAAGTGTGGAATTTTCGCTTGAAGAATGGGAACATTCGTATAATTCAGTGATGCTGTATAAAGGTTATGTTCTAAAAGTAGACAAAGAGAAGCGGCCTGTTATTGAAAACAGCAGACAGCTTAAGCCTTTTCTTACTGCAGTTTTGGCTGACGGAGTTTATCTTTTTAATTTTGCAGATGATGAACAGGCAAGCGAGCTGCTTAGAAAAAGCGGCCTTGAATATATCGGCGCAGTTAAGACAGTAAAGCCTGAAAGACATCCGCTGCCTTTTTCAGCTTTAAGAGACGGTCAGACTCTGGTTATTAATGAGCCTGAAAGACAATTTTTGCCAAAAAATGAAAGAGATAACCTTTTGAACAGCTTTTATGCGGAACTTGAAAATAAGCATCTGCCCGAAGAGCAGGCTGACGGCCTCCGTTCCAGAATCCGCAGAAAAATTATTGTTAATGCAAACCAGTTGCGCGGAGAATCTGTCCGCTTTGAGCGCATTGAGGCGAGCGGCATGGACTTTTTGGGCAAGGTGCATGTCATTGACCATGCAATTTCAACTGGAAGCATGATTGAAATTTCTTTTGATGAAGAAAGCGAGCGGATAGTTGGTACTCCGGTTGGAATTGAAAAAAGCGAAGGCGATGCTTTATTAAAGCTTTGTGTTGAGCCTGAAAAAAAAGTCAGAATAATCTCCGTAAGCAAAGCCGGTTTTATAAAGCGAATCCGCGGCGCAATATTCAAAGAGATTTAAAGAGGTTTTTATGAGAATGCTGGTTCAGTGCGTTACCAACGCAAATGTTGTTGTTGACGGAAATGTCACAGGCAAAATTGACAGAGGTTTTCTTGTTTTTCTTGGCGTTTCAGACGCAGACACAAACGCAATTGCTGATAAGATGGTAAAAAAGCTTTTAGGCTTGCGGGTGTTCAAAGACGAAAACGGAAAGACAAATCTTGCGCTGAAAGACATTGGCGGAAAAATTCTGGTGATTTCTCAGTTTACGCTTTATGCAGACTGCCGCCGCGGCAACAGACCGGGGTTTGAGCGCGCCGGAAAACCTGAATTTGCAAACAAGATGTATGAATATGTGCTGAATCTTATTGAAAAAGAAACAGGCAGCGTTGAGCATGGAATTTTCGGCGCAGACATGAAAGTAAGTCTTCTGAATGACGGACCGTTTACAATTTGGCTTGATTCAGATGAAATCTGCAAAACTGTCAGTTAATTTTTGAAAGAGCCTGTCTGTGAACTTCGTAAAGCAGAATGCCTGCTGCAACAGACACATTAAGGCTGTCAAGTTTGCCGCAAGTTGGAATTGACAGAATAACGTCGCATTTTTCGCGGACAAGGCGGCTCATGCCGGAGCCTTCGCTGCCCATAACGATTGCAACTTTGCCAGAAAAGCTGGTTGCACTTAAAGCTGAACCGCCTGCATCGGCGCCGTAAATCCAGAAGCCGTTTTCCTTTAGCTTTTCAACTGCTCTGCTAAGATTTGTAACAACTGACTGCTGAACCCAGGCAGCAGCACCTGCACTTGAACGCATAATCACATCACTTTCGCTGGCACCGTGCCTTTCAGGCATTATTACCAAGTCTGCGCCAAACTGGTCGCATGAACGGATTATTGCGCCGACATTGTGCGGGTCTGTAACAGAATCAAGCAGTACAACGGTTGCAGAGTCTTTTTTGCTTATTTCAGTTATTGTCTGTTCAAACTGAACGAAATTTTGAGCTGCTTTTTGCTCGCCTTCAATTATAAGTACTATGCCGCGGTGGTCTTGTGCTGTTTTTGAAAGCTCTGCTGTAAGACGGTCAAGTTCTGCCATTGTAGTTTCTTTGGCAGGAATATTGCGTCTTTTTGCATCTTCGAGAATTTTCTTTATGCGCGGACCCGGTTTTGCATATTCAATGTGTGGTTTAGCTCCGTCTGCTGTGCATTTTGCAGAGCGCATAATTTCTTCAACAGCATGAAAACCTGTAATTATCTGCATAGAATTCCTTTTTTCAGTTTTGTTTGTGATAAATTAGCGGCCGCAGCACTGCTTGTATTTTTTGCCTGAACCGCATGGGCATTTTTCGTTTCTGCCGATTTTTCTGCCTTCTCTTACAACAGTTTCTGTGCTTAAGTAGCCGTCAGAATAAACCCAAGTTCCGTTGATTTTCTTGAAATTTGCTGTTTCGTGGTGCAAATCGCGGATACCTTTTCTTGTGTAGTCGGCTGTAAATTCAACAACACCTTCTGTATCGTTTTCT
>CAMJMF010000131.1 GCA_946406925.1 uncultured Spirochaetales bacterium
ATAAGCTGCCCTATCAAATTGCGCCACAAGAAGAACGGTGTAGCTTTTTCATATTGATAACAATAGCTGTAAATTACAGGCAGATACGGCTGCTGCTTTTCAAGATAAGCTGTACAAGTTTCAACCAAAAATGATTTACCTATACCGCCGTCACCGACAAGAGCAATAGTGCTCAAAGAACCTTTTGAACTTTTTTCATAGGCTTCAAGAATTATGCTCTTTTCTTTGTCGCGGCCAAAAAGCTCGTTCTGCTCTCTTTCTTTAGGAAGCAGCTGTCTTTTTGAGTCGAATTTATAAACAGTCTGAGGAGTTGAAAAGCCTTTAAGCGGGATCGGCGCAAGTTTTTCAAAAATGCACTTTTCTTCGGCTTTTTGGGCTGTTCTGCTGTCTGCAATAAATGTAAAAGGCTCTCTGTCAGCAGCCTTCATCATAAGACGTGCAGCAAGATTTATGATATTGCCTACAACAGTAAAGTCTTTGCGCATAGACGCGCCGAATTCGCCGGCATAAACAATACCAGAAGCAACACCGGCATTCACAGAAGTAATAAAATCAAGATGGCGCGAATCCTGCAAAACCTCATCGGCAAAAAGACAAGCGGCAGATTCTCTGTCTTCTACAGTGGCAGAAGATGTGGCACCGAACAAAATCGGGAATACAAGACCTTTATCAGACAAATCAGGCTGATTGCAGAATACGCCGTATTTCATTGCCTTGTCTTGAAGCATTTCATATACAGCATTGAAATTTCTGTGGCAGGTCTCGATTGGAGTGCCTTCACTCTGCGAGAAATCACCCGCGAATCTTACCATAACACAGGTTGCATCGCGGTAATCGCCGGCAAAGCCGTCATATTTGTTCTTAATCTGCTCACGAATCATAGGATTCATAAAAGCATAAAGGCGTTTATAATATTGCGGCTGCTCAAAGAATTCGTATAAATCTACATAATCCGGGCGCGGTACATTTGCTACAAAATCATCATCAACCGAAGTCATAAGATAAAAGCCCGGATTCTGCGGTGCAAACATATGTGCCATGCCAGCCTGTTGTGCAAGCTTATAAGCTTCTTCAGTAATCAGGAACTGCTGGCCGTCACAATTCTTTTCAGCAAGAACTGCATCGCGCACAGCTGCGCCTGTAAAGATTGGTGTTACAAAGCGGGTCAAATCGCCCAAGAATAACTGTGTATAAGGCCCTACACCCAAGCCGATTTTAGGGTTTAAGGCAAAACCGTTTGAGCTTTCAAGAACTTCGTTATAGTTAATGCTAAGTTCCCAAGTTCTGTACATGGCGGCAAAACTGCGCTTAAAGTTGTCAGCAAGAGATTCGCCTTCAAGCAGGTCAAAGCCTATTAAAAGAGAATCTCCTGCAAACTGATAAACAGAACCTGAAAATTCCCGCAGTGATTCAATTATAACTGAATAATAAGAAGAGAAAATGTCTGACAGCTCGCCGACATCACGCTTGTTATTTACATATTCTGAAACAATATGCGTAAAACCAACTATATCAAGGTAAGCACAAGTTCCAGTCAAAGGCGTAATTTTCTTATCGAATATACAGCATTCACTCTGACCGATAAATTTTGCAATTCTGAACGGCACATAACGCGCCATTAAAGGAATTTCTTCTTTATCAATCTTTTCCGCTGTTTCATAGCATTTGTTGCAATTCTCGTTCATCAACTCTTCTCTATATTTAGATTTTTTCCGTATGAATGAACTCAATATAAACTGAGTAACAAAATTTCAAAAATATCAAAAAGCACTAGTTCTGATAAAACCATTATACAAGACTTTTTGTAATTCAACAAGTAATACAAGCTTACATCACATAAAAAAAATGCAGTCTGAATATTAAATTCAGACTGCATTTTGAAAGCGTTTTAATCTGTCCGCATTAATTATTGCAGAGGAGCAAAATAACCTGTTTCCGTACGTCCGGAGCGGTTAAGAAGATATGCTTCAACTTCTACCGGAATAAAATCACGGCCGAAGTTTGTAGGCATTGAAGACTGATACTTAATCTGATAATAGCCTACTGGAACATCAAGCATATCATCAATAATCATGCTGATTCCGTCTGGTCTAAAGATATAATAATCTTTTCCAGAAGTCTGATTTGCAAGGAATGTCAGCTCCGGTGCAAGCTGGTTTCTGCTCAAATTGATTGAGAAGAATGAAACGCCGTTATTATTCAGATAAGAAGACAAATCTGTCAAACCGTATGAATTAAAGGCATTAGGCTCAACTGAACCGGCAGAAATATAAATGATTCCGCGCTTTTTCTCGCCTGGAACAAGCTTGTTTACAGCAAGGCGGATTGCCAAATCTATAGCAGGCTGTTCTACATTTGAAGCCTTAAGCTGACTTGGTACAAAATTCAAGAACTGCTGCGGAGCGCCGCTCTGTTCAAGAACAGGAATATCTGAAACTGAAATCAAATACAAAGTACCTTTACCGTTCATCGATTTAGCAATATCTCTTACAGCGCTCTGCAAAGCTTCTTTATATTCAGCAGTTTCCATAGATTTATCAACAAGCACAGCCACATCGCAGGTATCATTCAAAGAAGCAATACCTGTCAGAGTCTGTCCTGAAACATGTCTTTTCTTTTCTGTTACAAGGAAATTTGGATCATCAAGACCTACAATAGGCTGATGCTGTCTGTTCTCAACACGGATATCCATTGTAACTGTAGGGAATTTCGATGCATCAACATGAATTACCTGAACGGCAAGACCGCCTACAAGTTCCGGCATCTTTGACATTACAAAGACTTCATTTGACTTAAAGTCTGTTACAAGAAGATTGCCGTTCATGTCAGGCACAGCGCATGTAATTCTTGAAGGAGCATTTCCTGTTGAAGCTGCTTCAAAAACAGCACCATTCGAAATATCAACAGCAAAAACGCGGTTTGTATCTGCAACAAGAATATAATTCTGCCATTTTTTCAAAGCTTCAGGGCGGATAAATGTACCTTTAGGAACCAATACATCCAGATAGTTTCCGGCTGTATCAAACATATAGATTGTGCCCGGTGTAGAATCTGCAACATAAACAACATCGTTTATAACAGTAACACCGCTTGGAGCAGAAAGTCCTTCAAAATCACCTACAGGACGGCCAAAAGTGAAAA
This sequence comes from uncultured Spirochaetales bacterium, assembly GCA_946406925.1. Classification (GTDB taxonomy): domain Bacteria; phylum Spirochaetota; class Spirochaetia; order Treponematales; family Treponemataceae; genus UBA1240. The sequence continues at coordinate 3,142 of CAMJMF010000131.1, forward strand.
GCCCTTCTCCGTCAGAGTTAAATACATCAATACGGGCATTGCCGAAGTCTGAAACATAGATATTCTCAGACGAGTCAAGAGCCATATATTGAGGTCCAAGCATCTCACCGGTCTTTCTTCCTTTAGAACCGAAAGTCTTTAAGAATTTTCCGTCTTTTGACAAAACAGCAATTCTGTCGCCTGCGTATTCGCTTACAAGTAAAGTTCCGTCACTTTTTCTGACTATATCCATCGGGCGGTCAAAACCGTTTGCCGGACCGCGGATGCGTTCTATCATAAGACCATTTGCATCAAAATGGAGCACTTCGTTTGAGCCGTAAGCCAAAACCCAGCATTCGCCGTTCTTTTCAGGCAGAACTGAAATAGGCTGGCTGTAATAGAATTTGTCACCGTCTTTACCAGGGAAAGCACCGGCTTCAATAAAATGAACATTATCCTCAAACTGAACAGAACCGACACGACGCTCTTTTACGATATCAATCTGATTCTGAAGAAGAAGTTCATTGCCTTTGTAGTTGTTCTTTAAGGCATCTTCCCAATATTGAATTGCAGCGCCCTCAATGCCCGACTGATAATATGCATAGCCGAGCCATTCAAGAATCATTGAATCGTTAGGCAGATAAGACAGTGCTTTTTCAAAAAGCAGAATCGCATCATTATAAGCGCCGCGGTAATAAGACTGAACACCGCGACGGAATTCATCTGCAGCATAACCGCGGTCAGCAGGTGTAGGCTCTGCAAAACCAAAAGAAGCACACAACAATAATATACACAAAGAAGTTAAAAATACTTTTTTCACCACAGTCCTCCGCTTAGCGCCCTTTAATTGCATGGTTATTATCCGCCATTTGTTCATAAATAACACGGTAATGACTCAAAATTTCATCATGTCTAGGATTTCGGGCTTTTGCCTTTTTGATATAAGATTTTGCTTCTTTCAATAAACCAAGCTTGTAATATACCCAAGCTATTGAATCTAAATATGCAGCTGAATCAGGAACAAGTTCCAATGCTTTGCGGCATAAAGAAAGAGCACGTGTCAAATCTTTGCTGTCACAGGCAAGAACATAGCCATAACCATTCAAAGCAGTAGCGTTGTCAGGTTCTATTTCAAGAGCTTTGGCGTACCAGTCAACAGCTTCATTTGTTCTTTTCTGAGCCCATGCAGCATAACCTAAAGCCGTAAGTACAGGCACTGTCTGACAGCCGTTCTGCAATAGTTTTCTAAGCTCATAATCTGCAAGAGTAAAACGGCCGGTCTGAACATACAAAACAGCAAGAATCAGACGACACTGATTGCATCTTGTCTCATCTTTACAGACTGTTACAACCTGTTCAAGAAACTGCATTGCTTCTTCCGGTTTTGAAATGCGTACATAGCACAAACCGATGTAATAAAGAACGTCAAGACTTACTTCCTGACCATCAGATAAAAGGATACTTTCCAAGCGGCGCAAGGCTTCTTCATACTTGCGTAACCCGTAAAGCTTAACTGCTTCAGAAAAAATATCGGCCATCATTTCCTCCCAAATCAGATTGCCTTATATACCAAACTATTTTTAATCGGTCATAAAAAACTTTATATTAGCAAAATCTGCAATATCTGCACTGCATGGCTGTGCAATCACCCGTGATATGGCTATAAAGCCTTTTTCAACCAATAAACTGTCACATTCAGACTTATTCTTGGTAATTACCTTTCCGCCCATAAAAAAGCTGTAGGTCTTTCCATTTGGTGCCTGATACAGCTCAAGTTTATCATAATATTCCCTTCTGCTTAAAGGGGTTAACCTGGCACCAGCAAAAGCCTTGCACGACGGCGCATTGATATTCACAAATACATCTTCAGAAACCAGACTGATTAATGAAGAAATATTCCGGCGGATAAACTGCGCCAAAGGCAGATAATTCCACTCACCTTTTATAGTTTCGGCAAATTGAGGCACAAGCTCAAGACTTGCTGCAATTCCAGGCACACCATATTGTAAAACCGCATGCCGTGCAGCAGCCGCAGTACCGGAATAAATCAAATCTGTTCCAAGATTTGCACCTTTATTTATGCCTGAAATAACAGCATCAGGCATATGCTCTTTAAACAAGCAGGAAATTCCTGTAGTTACACAATCCGCGGGCAAACCTGAACAAGTATACACCTGTATGCCGGCTTTATTAAATACGTTCTCATGCCTGACAATTTCCAAAGGCGAATTCATCGTTATTCCATGAGAAACCGCCGATCTATTTTTATCCGGAGCTACTATAAAAACCTCATGCTCTCCGGCAAGCTCTTCAGCAAGAATACGCAGTCCGGGACAATCCAAGCCGTCATCATTTGTCAATAAAAGTCTCATAATCACCCGTTTAAGCCGGAAATAACACCGTCCGCCGTCTGCACATTATAACAAATAGCATGAAAACCAAAAATACGCTCGTACTCGGCAAGACGCTTTTCGTAAGCGTCCAAATCCTTAGTCTGCAGAATAGTATATGTTGAGCTTCCAAAGCCTTTGCCCGTTATTCTGGAACACGCTGACAAAGGTTTGCCCGAAAGCATATCAGCTTCAAAAACCCGTTTAACAAGCCAGTCAATTTCAGGACAAGAAATCTGAAACAAATCGCGCAGCAGCTCATGTGAATGGGCAACATCACGTGCAAACTGTGAGAAGTTCCTGTTTTTCAAGGCAGTCAGCGCATCCTGCAGCAGAGCCTGTTCTTTCATTATGCAGATAAGTCTTCTGCGGTAATCTTCGTTTATAACAGAAAGAACTTCGTTTATTTCAACATCAGAATCTTCGTATACAATTTCGCCGTTACGGCTTATTTTCAAATCGCCAAGAAGACACGCATATTCAGCAGTCCAAAGGGTTTCTTCATTCCAGACATTCACCCTAGGCACTCTTGCATCTGTTAAAACAAAAGAAGTATCAGGAAAATCAAACGGAATAATTTCATACGATGAGTTATTATAATTTGTCAGAACGCATGTATTCTTTTGGGCATAAAGAGGTGTATATATGTCTGCAAGACAGCTTGTGGTATTCATAAAGAATCTGTTTGCAGTGTCTATGTATTCAACAATGTCCTCAGTCTCTGCTTTTGGCGCAATCAGCTGTTTTAAGGCACAGGCAGAAGCAACTTTTATGGCGCTGTTTACGCCAAAGCCCGCAGACGGCAGCACATCAGAATAGATGGTAACATTCATGCCGTGCGATTCATAACCTGCTGCAAGAAAAGACGAGAGCACGCCCTTAAAAGCATTTGCCCAGCGGTCTTCTTTTCTAAAGCGCATTGCAGGCAGGCTTGAGCGTTTGCGTTCGTTAAGCTGATGGAAATAAAAGCGCAGGTTGTTGTCTTGCCGCAAAGAAACCAGCACATACACAGGCAGGTCAACAGCCAGAGACAATGTCTTGTCTTTAAAATACCAGGAATGCTCACCTAAAAGATGAATACGTCCTGGCGCAGACACAACTACGTCGGGTTGAGAACCATATTCAGTTTGATGGGCCTGAACAGCCTTATCCATTTTTTTACATCACCTCTGAACAGATGTGTTGATTTACAGCAACAATATCATATAAAATGATAATATAATGAATGGAATTTTACAAGTTTTTTATATTATTTTTTCAGCCCTGCTTCTTTCAGCAGGCATACCCAACGAAATTCTACATTTAGGCTCGCCGTTTTTAGGACTTTTTGCGCTTGTGCCGTTCTATCTTGCACTGAGAAGCGCCAGAACCTTTAGACGCGCCGGGCTTCTTACAGGACTGCACTTTGGTCTTATGCAGCTTCTGTCAAGCTTCTGGCTCGGCAATTTTAAAGACTTTGCTATATTTACAGTGGGCGGCCCCACAATTGCATATGCTATTGAAGGCTTAATCTACGGAAGATTTTTTCACGCTGCCCTTGCCTCTCTAGACTCTTCACCTGAAGAAGCAGCCCTCAAAGATTCATCTTTCAGGGGTGCAGGCAAAACACTAAAGCGCGTTTTCTTCTTTGCCGCAATCTATTCAATATGGGAATGGGTAAAATCAGTAGGCTTTCTTGCATATCCATGGGGAACGCTGATAATGACTTCGTTTCAGTCAAAGCTGCTTATTCAGATTGTGGACATAACAGGAACATGGGCAATAAGTTTTCTCTGGGCTTTGTTTGCGGCAACAGTGGCAGAAGGCATTGCGCTCTACTCAATTTACCAGCCTAGGCTGAATTATCTTGTAAAGCGGATGTATTTCTGCATTGTTATGATTACATTCAGTCTGTTTGTGCTTGATTTTATTTACGGCGCAGTTCAGTACACAAAGCCCAGAGCCATAGCAAAAACCGCGAACATTGCAGTTATTCAGCACAACACAAACTCATGGCTAGAAGACGGCGATGTTCAGAGCGTGCTTTCAGCCGAAAAGATGACAGCAAAAGCAATGAAAGAAGCAGTAAAGCCTGATCTTGTGTGCTGGTCAGAGTCAATTCTGAACTATGCTTTCCCCGATTCATACTTTTATTATGAGACATCTCCGGCAAAAAAGCCCGTAATTCATTTTATAAAAGAAACCGGCGTGCCCTTTGCCATAGGCGGACCGCTCTATTTTAATGAAAACGGACAACAGAAGTTTTATAACGGCGTTATAGTCTTTGATAAAAATGCTACAATAACAGGCATGTCAGGCAAGATTCACCTTGTGCCTTTTGCGGAATATGTTCCGCTTATGGACAAAGAATGGTTCAGAAAAATAATGAACGCTCTTGTAGGCTTTTCAAACGGCTGGACTCCGTGGACAAAATACAATATTTATTCTATTCCGCTTCAAAGCGGAGACAACCTGAATTTCTGCGTTCCTATCTGTTTTGAAGACGCTTTTCCAGACATTTGCCGGGATTTCTATAATCTTGGCGCAGAAGTGCTTTTAAGCATCTCCAACGACTCATGGTCAAACTTTAAATCAGCAGAATACCAGCATTTTGTAATTGCGGGTTTCAGGGCAATTGAGCTAAGAACAACGCTTGTGCGCACAACCAATTCAGGTTATTCAGGCGCAGTAGACGCAAGAGGCAGCATAATTGCCGACCTTCCGCTTTTTGAAGCAGCCGAACTTGTTACAACAATTCCGGTTTATGAACACAAGCAAACTGTTTATGCAAAATACGGCG
>CAMJMF010000132.1 GCA_946406925.1 uncultured Spirochaetales bacterium
TGTTTCTTACTCTGTATATATCGACATTTAATTTTTGATATTGAGCATATAATTCTTTTTGTGATGAAAATCGTTTCAACAGGTGAAAAATTGAATGCTTGTCTCTCTTTTTTGCCCTGATCAGCCTTATGATAAAGGGCGCATCAACATAAATTATAAAATTACACTTTGCGGCAAGCGGGACTTTATTAAGCACCGTTGCATTTATTACGCAGGTCTTGTCAGAATGCTCCGCAATAAACAGCTCAAGCAGCCGCGAGACTTCAGGGTGGATTATGGCTTCCTGCTTTTCTAGTGCTTCCTGGCTTGCAAAAACTATTTGGGCAAGCGCCTTTCTGTTAATTGTGCCGTCGGCGTTAAGAAGCTTTATGTTCCGCTGAGCGGCTTCTGCTCCAAATGTTGCAAGCACCTGCTGTTTTGTGTTTTCAAGGGCAATGTGGGCAGTTATATCAGCATCAATTACGGCGCAGCCCATCTTCTCAAGTATTTCGCCGGCAAGATTTTTTCCCGCCGCCATAGGGCCGCTTAAACCTATCAGCATGTTTTTGTTAGATTGATTTTTATTCAAGACGTATAACCTGTTTAAAAAAAAAGAAGCTGAAAAAGGTTTTGTTCTTTTTCAGCTAATCGGTCTATACCAAACCTTTACGCTTGCATCAACGTCTGGATGTCAATTTCCGCTGATACACACCGTACATTTTATGTATCGGACTTGTAATTTCGGGCTTTAGCATTTTTTTAAATTTTTTTGCATTTTTATTTAGAACTGCATTATAGTTATATGTGGGAGGGAGTTATGACCAGCAGCGAGAGGTTTTTCCGCAATATTGCATTATGCAGATTTTTCCATAAAAGAAAATTATGTCATGGTAATTGTATAAATTGTCCGCAGGAAGTTATGCGGACAATTTCATTTCAGACGCAGGGTGAATTATTTGAGACAGTTTCAAATGCGATATTGTCTTCTGTTTCTTTTCTTTCTCAGCTGGAACATAATTCTATAAATGAAGGATTTGCCACAGACGGTTTTCTTGAAGAGCCTGCGGATGAAAATGCAAATATTTCAGAAATAATGAAAACAAGCAAAAGAGGCCCTTCAGGTTTTGATTCAATTTTAATAGTGAATTATCTGAACGAAGACGTGGTTTTCTATTTTTCGCAAAAAGACTTTGTAGAGGCAAAGCACATTAAGGCACTTACCGGCTTAAAAATACAGATTGATTCTGAGACAGCTTTTAATTATCTGATTGTGGGAAGCAGAAAGACTTATAAATATAAATGGCTTTACTGCGGAGAACTTGAAGTTGATATTTTTGACGCCTTTGACGTCAAAGAAAAATAGACTTATTCAGCTGCTGTTTTCAGAAAATCAAGATGGAGCGAGACAGCTTTTTCAATTTCTTTATAGACAATCAGAGATTTTTCCAGCGGATTCGTAGCGTTTTCTGTTAATACCTTAAGCTGATTTTCGCCCGGAAAAACAAGCGAGGCAAGTTCTGCTGCCTTGCTGTTAATCAGCCCTGAATCAATTTCTGTGAGCTTTTTGTTTATGCTTGAAGCATTTGCGCCTGGGTTTGCAAGTGCGTCTTTGCAGATGCGCTGTGCCTTTTTTGCGTTGTGCATCATTTCGTAGAGCTCGTCTCTTGCTGTCTGCAGGGCTGCCTCAAACGCAAGCTTTTGTTTTGCAAAGTCGGTTGAGCTTGGTTTGTCTAAAATTGAAGCTTTCTCTGTGGAAATGTCCGCAAGCTTTAACACTTCGTCAACTGAAACAGGTGTTATTCCTGGAATGCCCACGCCTTTCGGGCACAATGTGCAGGTTTCTACCTCAGGGAATTCGAGGCATTTGCTTTCGAACCACCATGCGTAAAGAGCCATGCGTTTGTCTGTCAGAACTTTGCCACCCTCGTAATTGCTTACTTCGTAAGGATAAGCGCCATAAAGTGCGTTGAAACTGTCTGTTTCTGCCGGGTGCAGTCTTACCGAAAGCCTGTGTGAGCGTTCTTCGAATGTGCTGCCCTTAAAATGGGTTTTACGCTCCGGAAAGCCGAGATCGAGCCCTGCCATAAATATGCGGCTGCAACCGCACTGACGGGCAAAATCCCAGGCGGTTGTTACAACTGAACCGCCTGCGCCAAGTTCTCCGCGCGGTTTAACCTGCTTTTCAAGGTACTTGCCCAGCGGGTAGATTGACGAGCAGAGAAGCTTTTCTTTGCAGGTGAATCTTAAGACAGGCGGATAAACCGCAAGCTCTGTAATAATCCGGCTGTTAGGAGCAGAAAGTCCGTCAAGATGGCGCAGGTTCCAATATTGCGGATCTACAATCACGATAAAATCCGGCTCAACACCGGCATTAAGGCAGGCTCTCAGCGCTGTGTCTACGCAGACAACCAGCGTCCGTTTTTGAATTTCCTTTATGCAAGGCAGAATTTCATCAAGACTTGGACCTGCGGCAATAACACATGCATTCATGCCGCTGAACGCACCAAAATAACGGGCAACGCCGTCAAGCTCTTCTGCGGCTTTAATGTTGCGGCACATGTTTTTAAGCCACAATGTTGAGAATTTTTCCAAAGTCCTGTCGTTTATTTCTTTTTTCTGCCGGTTGCGTTCAATTAAATTTTCAAGATTTATAAAATACTGCTCGTTATGCGCTGTGTGGCTTTTTGTTTTGAAAAAGCAGCAGTTTTGCAGACCTATCTTTTCTAAAACCGAAATTATTGTCTGGTGCGGTGCGCCGACCAGAAGAACAAGACTCTGGTGCTCAAAAACGGCAGAAAAGTCAATTGTTGAAAGTGCCAGCAAAAACCATTCGGGGTTGCATTCAATCAGAACAAGCGTTTTTGACGCATATTCTTTTGCAAATGCAGCTGCACCGTAACCAAGCCCGAAACCCAAAAAGACACCGGCGTCTGCCTTGCGTGCCTCTTCTTCCGAAATAAGCTTCTGCGCTTCTCTCTCCGGGTTATATGCTGAATGAAGACTTAAGCCCTTGTATGTTGCAGAAACCTGACCGTTTCTGCCGGTTATAATTTCCACGTCAGGCGGTAAAACAGGCGAATCAAAAAGCGGTCTGTATTGTTCGGCAAGCTGCGGAAACCTTTTCTCAAAAAGCAGCCGGTTTTTATTCAAGAGTGAGTTCAATTATCATATTCTCCGTAACAGGTGAACCCGGCTCTGGATTCTGCGAAACAACCCAGCCGTCACCTTTAATGACAAACTTGATGTCTGTACGGTTCAACAAAGGTGTCAGCATACGCTTCGGGTAACCTGTAAAGTCAGGTACATAGCTTTTAATAACTATAGGCTTAGTCTGCGGAATTGTAATTTTACCGGAGTGAGTTACACTGATAGCTCTGTCACGCTGCATTCCAAGATAGTCAATAATAGTGTTTGCCGCGTCTTGAATTACAGGCGCAACAATTCGTCCGCCATAGGTTTCGCCCTTGGCTTTTGTAATAACGATGTACAGAATAATTTCAGGATTCTCAATCGGGAAAATGGCCATACAGCTTGAAAGAAAGTCTTTGTCGCTGTAGCCGCCGTTCTCTGTGTCTGCCATCTGGGCAGTACCTGTTTTTACACCGATTGCAATGTCGCCGACATTTGCTTTTGCACCAGTACCGATTCTTGCGGTTGTTTCCATGCAGCTGAGAACATAGTCTGCTGTAGATTTTTTGATGACCTGATTTTTGAATTCAGGAACATGCTGATATATGACTTTGTCGTCTTTATTAAGAATTTTTGAAACTACAGAAAGCTGAACCGGTTTCCCGCCGTTTGCAATTGCAGAAGCTGCCTGCACCATCTGAAGCGCAGTTACACTTATTTCCTGACCCATTGCAATTGTAGGCTTTGAACGGCCAGACCAGCTGCTGTCTGTTATGTCTTTTACAAGGCCTTTTTCTTCGCTCGGCAGTTCAATACCTGTCTTAGAGCCGAAACCGAATTTGTGAATCTGCTGAAGGAAAAACTCCGAGTTTATTTTCTGGCTCATCTGTGCAATTGCATCGTTGCAGGAATATTGCAGCGCCTGTCTTGCTGTGAGCGGTCCGTGATGGTCAAGACACTTTATGCGGACAAGCTCGCCGTTTGTTGTCTTAACTTCAAAAACACCGTCGCACACAAAAACATCGTTTTCGCTTATAACGCCGGCATCTATAAATGAAGCAACCGAGAAGATTTTGAAAACTGAACCCGGTTCATACATGAATTTTGCAGGTCTGTCCTTTTTTTCTTCTGCTGTTGCCGAGCCATAAGTGTTCAAATTTGGGGCAGGGTAGCTTATATAAGAAAGAATCTCGCCGGTCTTGGCTTCTGCTGCAATAAGCATCATGCTTTCAGCCTGTGTTCTTTCCATAGATTCTTTTGCAAGCTGCTCAAGTTTATACTGAAGCCCTGCATCAATTGTGAGCATTATGCTGTTGCCGTAGGTGTTTATCTTTGTCGGGTCGTCAGGCGGTGCAAGTTCATTCTGAAAAGAATATTCAATTCCGGCAAGACCTTTGCCGTCATTGCCCATAAAGCCGATAATCTGTGCCGCCAGAGAATTTTCTGGATAAGAGCGTGCAATGGCTTTTTCCAGCCTTAAGCCGCGCAGATTGTTTGCGGCTACTACAGCCTGAATGTCATCGTGCTCGCTCTGGTTTATGCGCTTTTTAAGATAGAGAAAGTCGCTCGGCGCTTCTTTTATCTGCTGTTCAATCTGTGCCGGCTCAATGCCGATTATTGGACCTAAAGCGGCGGCAAGCACAGGTATGTTTTCCTTTTTTATAGCTGACGGTGTTACAGACAGATTATATACGGTAGTCTGAATTGCAAGAACTTTTCCGTTTCTGTCCAGAATAGAACCGCGCTCGCGAATCATTGTCTTGGGCAAAGTCTGAGCTTCCGGCTTGAACATTAAATTTGCGTATGAACACAAGATGCCGAATATGAGCAGTCCTGTTATAACTGCAAAAAATATAAGTCTGCCGCGTGAATAGAAATTGTTCATTTCCATAAGGCTTTCCCTAGTACGTTTGCAGTTGATACAAAACCGTAATCACGTGAATCAATAGATTCTGAATAATTATCACCGACTGCAAGTATTCTTCCCTCCGGGACTCTCGTGATGTCTTTAAAATTGAGGTACTGTTGTTCTGTTAAAGGAATATTTTTTTGATTCACCTTTAAAATATACTCCGAATCTGCAATAATTTCCAGCGGTTCGTTTTCTAAAGCTACGCAGCGTTTTACTACAATATGATTATTATAATAGTACAGAACAATATCATCGGTTTTTGGCTTTGACCATTGCACTAAAAAAGATGAACCTAAAGGGTTTATAATTCCATAAGCAAGTTTGTTTTCTATTAAGTGGCTTCCCGGCTTTAAAGTAGGGCTCATAGAAAGGCCTTCAACTTTTAGAATATCAATTATAAAAAGTTTAAGAAAAATACCTATACAAATGCCTAAAAGAATAAAACGAAATTTAAGATTCATACACGAACATTCTAATAATTGAAACTTTCTATGTCGATATATTTGATATGGAAATTTTCTCTTTTTACAAACCGCAGAATGATATAACTCAAAGATTGCAGATGTCTCCGTCATTTAAAAGTAAAAGACCTGCAAGAAGTCATTCTGTTCAGTCAAAATCAGATTCTTCTTATACAAATTACACAACAGCATTTAGTGCTCCTATTTATAATTCTCCGCTCTATGCAGGAAACACAAATGTGTTTACAGAAACATTTGCAGTTCCTGTTCCAGGACGTGTTTCTACAAAACCATTGTCAAAAACTATTGTTGAAGCCGTTGTCGCAGTGGGTGCAAACGCAAAGCTCATTTTTTTCGCTATGCTTGCCCTTGTTGTTATAGGAGCTTCTGTATATTTTAGCGCACCTGTTCTTGATATGATTGACAATTATATGTTTGAACCGGTTTCAATGAATTTATTGTCTGAAAAAGATGCCGGCCTTGTTGATGAGGCAATGCTGAATTTTATTTTTACACCGCCTGCATCAGAGTCTGTTGACGCCGGCGGAAACATCCTTTCGGCTGTTCCAAGTGAAGTAATGGTTTATACAGAACCGGTAACATTTTCAACATATATCGTAAAGCCGAATGACAACATAACTTCTATCAGCAAAAATGCAGGACTGACAAATGTCTCAACCTTGATTGCTGTAAATAATATTTCGAACGTACGCCGTCTTCAGGCTGGTCAGCGTTTAATTATTCCTTCTATAGATGGAATGAATTATATAGTTGCAGACGGTGACACTCTTGAAACCGTAAGCCGCAAATATGATGTCAGCGTAGAAAAGCTGATTGATGTGAATGACCTTACTTCTTCAGTACTTAAGTCAGGACAGAAGATTTTCATTCCGGGCGCAAAAATGTCAGCCAATGACCTTAAAAAGGCTCTCGGTGAACTTTTTGCTTATCCGCTTAAGGCAAACTGGCGTCTTTCTTCAAATTACGGCAAACGTGCAGATCCTTTTACAGGTGTCAGCTCGTTCCACACAGGCATTGATATGGCTGTTCCAATGAAGACTCCTGTTTACGCTTCGGCAGACGGAACTGTAAAGACTGTTTCATGGTCAAATGTCTATGGAAATTACATAATCATCAGCCATGCAGACGGCTATCAGACACTGTATGCTCATTTGTATTCAGCAAGTGCAAAGCAGGGGCAGAAGGTTACGCAGGGAACAAAAATTGGTCTTGTCGGAAACACCGGCTATTCAACCGGTCCGCACCTCCATTTTACTGTTTATAAGAATAACAAGCTTATTAATCCGTTTGAGGTACTGAAATAATGAAAATACAGAATGTGTGCTGCTGCTGCGGCAGAACAATAGAAAATTCATTTGTTTACTGCCCCTGGTGCGGCAAAGAAGTAATCTCTTCTGCAAAGCCTGAAATTAAAGAAAAAGCTTTGTATGAATATGTTGAATGCATTTCTGATGATGTGCGTGAGCAGCGAATTTTTAAGATTGAATATTCACTGAATCAGCTTGAAGAGGATTTGTCAAAAATCCTTGATGAATGCAGACAATAATTTAAAAATCCTCGGAGAATTTTGATTTTCGAGGCGATTATGCCCTTTACGGAGATTTTATGAAAAAAATATTTGGTTCACTGTTAATTTGTGTACTGCTTCCTTCTATGATTTTTGGAGCGGTTCATTTTTCGTCAGTGGATTTAAACAGTCAGAATACATTGCTTTTTACGGTTTCTGCCGACAACCCGTGGAATCCGCATTATGAGGCACTTTTTCAATCTTCAACTGACGGCAGCCATGTACAGATTCTTTCATGCTTTCCTGAACGGATGGAACTGCTTGAAAACGGTGCAACCCTGCAAATAAGAAACTGGTTCGGTACGGCGCGTTTTTCGGCAGAAAACCATGCGCTTGTCTGGTCGTCTGTAACACCGATTTTTGACAAGGGTGAGCCGCTAGTCTATAATCCGCCGGACATTCACCTTGCAAGCCCTGACGGAAACTGGAGCCTGTACCTTAGAAAGACTGACGTTGCAAGGGCAGAGCTTCTTCTTGTTGACGAGCAGAACGATATTCAGGCAATTCTTTTGGAAAATCTGCCTTACGACACACAGACTGTTCCTGCAAAATGGGCAAAGGACAGTTCTTTTTTTGTTTATCAGAAAGATGACAAAGTCTTCTTTGCAGAGCCTTCGATGTTCTTTCAGAAGACACAGATTGACGAAAAATACAGAACTCTCGGAACAGGTACTATAAACAGCGTATACTGGAGCTTGAACGGTTCTCTCGTTTTTGCAAGCGGCCGCGATTTGTTCAGCATTCCAAAAAACGAGCTTTATACGCGCTCTCTTTATTCGTCGGTTGTAGGCGCAGGCAAACGCATAGGCTATCTGCCTGCTGAATTTGACCCGCAGCGCGATAAATTCTGGCTTAATAACACCGGCTCAACAGTTCTTTACGTGCAGAACAACGCAAATTTGTGGATGTACGATTTGAAAAGCGCAGTCGGCGGTAAAACGGCTTTTGTTGCGCCTTATGTAAGTCTGCCTGCTCAGGCTGTTTCTGTAGATGTCTTCTGGACAGCAGAAAATCTGCCTGTAATCTGGGTTGAGCAGCTTTACCGCGGAAAACTTGCGACACTGGCTTTCGGTATGCTCAAAGGCC
>CAMJMF010000133.1 GCA_946406925.1 uncultured Spirochaetales bacterium
TGTTTACATAGCAAGGAACGAATCCGAACTGTGTCTGGAATGCAGGCCAACATTTTCCTGCAATTGCAACGAACTCGCGGTATCCTTTGTGAGCTTCAACCCAGTCAAGAAGAGTAAGTTCATACTGAGCAAGTTTTGCAAGAACTTCAGGCTTTTTGTTTCCTTTTCCAAGTTCTTTTTCCATGTCAGCAACAACTTCTGGAATTCTCTTATCGTTAGCATGTTTATTGAATGCTTCGAACAAGTCAAGTTCTGAGTTTTCTTCAATTTCAACACCCATGTTGTAAAGCTGTTTAATAGGTGCGTTACAAGCAAGGAAGTTAAGTGGACGTGGTCCGAAAGAAATAATCTTAAGGTGATTCAAAGCATAAACTGCCTTTGCAATTGGAACAAAGTCGTGAATCATATCAGCACAATCTTCTGCATCTCCAACTGGATATTCAGGGATATATGCTTTGATATTGCGGAGCTGCAAGTTGTATGAAGCGTTGAGCATACCACAGTAAGCATCTCCACGTCCGTCCATCAAGCTGTTTCCAGACTCTTCTGCAGCAGCACAGAACATCTTTGGACCATCAAAGTGCTTAGCAAGCAATGTTTCAGAAATTTCTGGACCGAAGTTTCCGAGGTAAACACAAAGAGCGTTACATCCGTTCTTCTTAATGTCTTCCAATGCCTGGCACATGTGGATTTCGCTTTCTACAATACAGATTGGACATTCATAAATATCGTCTGCTCCGTATTTTTTTGTGTAAGCTTCAACAAGAGCCTTTCTGCGGTTTACAGAAAGTGGCTCTGGGAAACAGTCGCGGCTAACAGCTACGATACCAATCTTAATTTTTGGTTTGTTATTAATCATTTTTTGCTCCTAGAATACTGATTTCTGATTGTACTGATTTGATGAATTTTACGACACCAATAGCTTTTTGTAAATCGAATTTATTAGGTAATTTTACTAAACCCCCTGTTTTTTTATAATAAAATGTAATATATTCAGTCCATAAAATCCTTGTTAACTATGTTTGCACCTTTACCAGAAGAAAAAGCCAAAAAACATTGTCTTGAGCTGATGCAAAAGCTCGATGCCGAAAAACGCGTAGACTTTGAAACTCCTCTAGAAAAAAGCGATGCAAAATTTTCAACAGATTGTATAACCCGAAAAGACTCGCTCGGGCAGATGTTCGGTATCTGCGTATGTCTAAACCAAAACAACGAAGAAATTGTCTTAAAAGCGTTTTCCGGACAGTTCAACAGCATATGGAACATTCCGAGCTGGGTGCCTCCGCTGCTTAATGCAGACATATTCTATGAAACTACAAAAGTATCAGACAGGCTTATTCATGAGCTTACTGACCAGATAGAAGCCTTATCAAAAGAGATTAAAGCTTTAGAAAACAAATATCTTGAAACAAAGCCGTCGTTTAACCAGATACAGGAACTTAAATCATTAAGACGCGAAAAAAGCGCACTTCAGAAAAAGCGCAAAACAATGTCCCAGCAGTCAATGACTGAAATCTTTGCTTTATACAGGTTTTATTGTGCAGACGGAAAACTTCTGCAATTCAAAGATATTTTCAAAGACGGAATACAGCCGCCAACAGGCTGCGGTGAGTGCTGTGCGCCAAAACTGTTGAGCTTTGCCTTTCAAAACGGACTTACGCCTATAAGTCTTGCAGAATTCTATTACGGCACAGAACCTCCTTCAAAGAAAAAAATTCACAAAGAGTTTTACACACCTTGTGACGAAAAATGCGCGCCTATTCTGCCTTTCATTTTAGGGCTTGAAATTCTCTACCGTGACGATTCAATCATTGTAATAAACAAGCCTTCAGGGCTTCTATCAATTCCGGGAAGGGGAGAGGATAAGCTTGACAGCGTTACAACGCGCTTAAAGCGCATTTTTCCGCAATGCATTGAGCAGCCTTCGGTTCACAGGCTTGATATGGATACTTCCGGGCTTCTGGTTCTGGCTTTTGACAAAGAAAGCCACAAAAATCTGTCCATTCAATTTATGGAAGGAAAAGTGCACAAAAAATACGCTGCTTTTCTCAAGAATAAGCCCGAATTCGGAAAAGGCTGCAAGCTGAACCCCGCAATTAAAAATGAGCCGGTTTCAGGCAAAATTAAGCTGCCTTTCAGGCTGGACGTAGAAAACAGGCCCCATCAGATATATGACGAAGAATTCGGCAAATGGGGCATTACCAACTTTCAGTTTCTGCCGCCGTCAGAAGCTGAAACAATACTGCCCGAGTTCAGGCTGAGCAAAAAACAGCTGGAACATTTCCGCAAAAATTATGAGCCTGTTCCCGTTGTTTTTGAGCCTGAAACCGGGCGCACACATCAGTTAAGGCTTCATTCTTCAAATATTCACGGCTTAAACGCCCCGATTATCGGCGATAACCTTTACGGCACACAAACCGAAAACGAAAGACTTATGCTGCACGCTTTTGAGCTGGCTTTTACACATCCAAAAACCGGCGAAAAAATGTTTTTCAGAACCTAAAATCACCAACCCCATGCAGAGCATCGGGGTTGGTGTTCTTATAAGGTATTGCAGTCGGATTCAATACCCCTTTTTACGACACAGAGCGTCGGGGTATTGAATCCTCCGCACGAATAATCTCAAAAATCTCAAGTTGACGCATCAAAATACATCATCTATACTAATTTAATCATATGAAGCATTACTTTTATACAAATGACAATTGCATCGGCTGCAACCACTGCATTTCAGTCTGCCCGATTCCCGGGGCAAATATCGCAGAAAAAACAAACAACAAAAATCATATTCGTATAAACCCCTCAAAATGCATTCTCTGCGGGCAGTGCCTTAACGTATGCAAGTACGGCGCCCGCTGTTATGTTGATGATACAGACATTTTTTTTCAGAGCTTAGAAAACGGAGAAGACCTTTCGGTTGCCATAGACCCGTCTTTTTTTATAAATTACCCGAATATAGCAAACGGCGTTTTAGGTTATCTCCGTTCTATTGGCGTTAAAAAAATCTATAATGTCAGCTACGGTGCAGATATTTCAACCTGGGCACATATTGAATATTTTATTGACGACAATAATCTAGGCGGAATTTTTGCCACCTGCCCGACAATTGTCAACTTTATAGAAAAATACGAGCCTTCAATTATATCTGCTCTTATTCCTATTTATTCGCCTGTATATTGTCTGGCTGTTTACGCACGCAAATACCTGAAAGATAACAACAAAATAGCTTTCTTAAGCCCCTGCATTTCCAGCTTTTCCCAAATCGATGACGAATACACAGAAAATCTGGTGAACTATAATATTACTTTTGAGCACTTCTTTAAAAAGCTCAAAAACATTGATTTTAATTCATATTATTCTGAAACAGACACTCCGGCTTATGCGCTTGGTGCCTTGTACCCGTTTCCGGGAGGAATGAAAGAAAATCTTGAGCATTTCATCGGCTATGAGAAGACAATCATCAGCAAAACTCCGCTTTTATACAGCCGGACAGATCTGAGATTATTAAAATCGGTTGCTGAATATAACTGCAATAAAGGTGTCTTTTTTGAGCTGTTAAACTGCAATACCGGCTGCTGTTCCGGGCCTTGCGTAGACAAAACAGGCATTTCAATAGAAAAAATTATTGAGCAGCATCAGTATGTTAGATTTAATATCCTTCAAAATGTTAAGGCAAAAGAATATGACAGAAGCCTGCCAAGAACAAAGCGCCTGGATCTTTATAGAGAAAATTTCAAGGAATTAAATATAAAAGACTTTCACAGAGAATTTCATAGCAAATACTTAAAGCCTTTTGCTGTTCCAAAAGAAATAATAAACGAAGTTTTCATACGTATGCATAAAACCACAGAAGAATCAAGGCACATTGACTGCCATTCCTGCGGCTACAATTCCTGCCATCAGATGGCAGAAGCCATTGCAAACGGCTATAACAATATAGAAAACTGCGTTCAATACGAAAAACATGAAAATTATAAGCTTTTTACATACGATCAGCTGACAGGGCTTCCAAACAAGTATTTGTTCATTAAAGACTTGTCAAACATTTTGGAATCACCAAACAGCAGTGATTTTGCTGTAATGCAGATAAACATCAAGAACTTCATCTTCATCAATCAGCAGGTTGGCTTTATAAAGGGAAACGACATTCTCGCAGAATTTGCGTCTAAGGCAAGAACCCTGTTTGATGAATCAACAAACGAAAAAATCTACTTAATGAACGGCAACAACTTTTATGTAATATCAAAAAAAGAGCGCATAAACGACTTGTTTTATAAGCTGAACCACCTTGAGCTTATATCGCTTAAACAATACCAGATTGCGGATATAACCAGCCTTTCTATCAGGGCAGCGCTCTACAATATTACAGGAACTGAAACAAACACAGATACAGTTATTGACAGAATCTCTACAACATATTTTACAGTCCGTTCTATGCCGAACAAAGACTTTGCGGTTTACGACCAGGACATTGCAAAAAAAGTCTCGCAGACAATATCAATAAGCCAGCACATTCAGCAGGCGCTTCTGAATAATTCGCTTTTTGTAGTTTATCAACCCAAAGTTGACCAACTTACAAACAAGCTTGTCGGCGCAGAAGCTTTAATCAGATGGAACCACAACGGAACAATTATTCCGCCTGACAAATTTATTCCGGTTTGTGAATCAACAGGCTTTATAAAAAGACTGGACTTTTATATGCTCAATCAAGTCTGCAAAAAACTTGATGAATGGATAAAAATGGGCATAGAACTTGTTCCAATTTCAGTGAATTTCTCAAAGCACCATTTTACCCATCAGGAAGTCGCAGAACGTATCTGTAACATCATAGACTTTTGGAAAATTCCGCATAATTTAATCGAAATTGAATTTACAGAAACATCTATAGCTGAAATGAAAGAGCTTCTGAAAAACACCATAGACACTCTGAAAGAGATGGATATTTCAGTTTCTATAGACGATTTTGGTTCAGGCTATTCTTCGCTGAGTCTGCTGCAGGACTTAGATTTTAACGTCCTCAAGCTGGACAAAAGCTTTATACAGACCATTGTAAGCAACAAAAGAGCCAGAACGGTTATTGCAAATATCATAAACTTGGCAAATGAACTCAACATGTCTATAATCGCAGAAGGCGTTGAAACTAAAGAAGAACTTTCAATCTTAAGAGATTTGAAATGCAACGTCATTCAGGGCTTTATTTTTGACAAGCCGCTCTCCGCAGAAGACTTTGAAAAAAGATTAAAAAACAAACAATATTGAGGTAAAAAATGGACAATCAGGCCGCTCCAAGATGGGATCTATCATCGATTTACAAGTCTTTTGAAGGCGATGACTTCAAAGGCGATATGGCTTTAATTAATTCACTTAAAGCTGAATTGAATGAACTTTTAGCATCAAACCTTTTTTCCACAGATTTTCCACAATGGGTTGCTGCATTTATAGAAAAATCGAATAAGCTTCAAAGCATCTCCGGCTCGCTTTATGCCTACGTTTATTCAGCATATTCGGTAGATACAACAAATTCACAGCTTATAAACCAGATTTCCTACATAGAAAATGAATTTATTGACATTGAACAGGTTAATCTCAAGTTTTCAACCGCTTTTTCGCAGTTTGTTAATAATAATCCACAATCATTAACAGATTTATACACAAGTTATCCACAATTAAAGGAATATTCCTATATTTTTGAAGAGACAATTGCCTTAAACAAGCACAACATGAAGCCTGAACTTGAGGAGCTTGCAGACCAGCTTAATCTCAGCGGTGCAGAAAGTTTCAGCCGTCTTCAGGAACAGATTATTTCAACTTTAAAAGATTCAGAAACAAATAAGTCATTTAACCAGCTCAGAAATGACGCTTACGACAAAGACCGCTCAATAAGAAAAGCCTCTTTTGAAAAAGAAATTGAACTTTTAAAGAATATGTCCATTCCGTTGGCTGCTTGTCTTAACAGCATAAAAGGCACAACAATTACGCTGAACAAGCGCAGACTTTGGCAGACCGCTTTAGACAAGGCACTTGCACAATCAAGAATAAGCAAAAAAACACTTTCCGCTCTTATAGAGTCTATCGAAAGCTCTATTCCTTTGTGGCAGGAATATCTGGCTGTAAAAGCGAAACTTCTTTTTCCAAATGAAAAGAACCCGAAATTAGCATTCTACGACTTGTTTGCACCGCTTCAGGACAATTCTGCCTCTGAAGACAGCCAAAAGACAAACATACTTTCAAAGACATGGACTTTTGAAGAAGCCAAAAACTATATAATTGACCGCTTCAGTTCTTTTTCTTCTGAATTGGGTGATTTTGCTAAAAATGCTTTTGCCAATAATTGGATAGACGCTGAAATCAGAGAGGGCAAAGTTGGCGGTGCTTACTGCATGGATTTTCCAAAACAGAAGGTTTCCCGCATTTTATCAAATTTTTCAGGCTCTTTCTCTGATATTACAACTTTGGCACACGAACTTGGTCATGCATATCATTTTTACTGCATAAAAGACCGCGATTACGAGCTGACACAATATCCAATGACTCTTGCAGAAACGGCTTCTAATTTTGCGGAAACCATCGTCCAAAAGAGCATTATCTCTTCAACAAGCGGTTTTGAGCGCATAAGCATGATAGAGCTTCATCTTCAGGACTGCTGTCAGGTGCTTATTGATATTCTCTCAAGGTTTTACTTTGAGCGTGCCGTTTTTGAAAAACGCCAGAACGGTGAGCTTTCTTCAGAGGAATTCTGCAGCTTAATGACAGATGCTCAGAAAAAGACATACGGCACTTTGGCAGAATATCACTCTTATATGTGGGCGCTAAAATCGCATTATTACAGCACAAACCTTGATTTCTACAATTTTCCGTATGCTTTTGGAATGCTTTTCAGTGCAGGGCTTTATGCGCGCTACAAAAAAGAAGGTGCAGATTTTTCAAAAACATATAAGACAATTCTTTTTGAAACTGGCAGACTTTCTTGTGAAGAAGTTTGCCGTAAAGCAAGTTTTGATATTGAAACCAAAGATTTTTGGTTAAGCGGAATTGAAACCCTAAAAGATGAAATCAACGAATTAAAGAATTACGCTTCTTCACTGAAATTACTATAAACGTAGAATTTGAGCGCATGGAACGCAAAGCTTAAAAAGCGGCTTGGTTTGCTTAACAGAACCAAGCCCTTTTATTTTGCTAATATCCGAATATCAGCTTATTTTGCTTCAATAACTTCAAGATCAAAGCAGATATATGCATCAGGTGGAATTACACCGCCGGCTCCGCTTGAACCGTATGCATATTCAGGCGGCAAAACAATTGAGCGTTTCTCATTGAGTTTCATGTCCTGAACCATCATATCAAAGCCTCTAATCATTCTGCCTGAATTTGTCATAAACGAAATTGGTTCATGGAAATCTGAATCATCAAATACTGAACCGTCTAAGAGATAGCCCTTGTATTTAACTTTTACAGCTTTGCCTTTGCCGATTTTTTCTCCGGCTGCTTCTTTTAAGATTTTGTAGCGGATTCCGCTGTCCATAATCGTATAATCGCCGTAGTTTTCATCAAGCTGCTTGTTCATAGCAGCTTTTGCTGCTTCAGCTTCTGCGGCAAGGCGTGTCTGAATGTCTTTATTCAGGCGGTCAAAATCAGCCTGTGTAGCTGTAAAAGCCTTAGCTTCTGCACCCTGACGGATGATTGTTACCTTTTTCATAACTTCGCCCTGACGAAGATTATTTACTATTTTCTGACCGTCTACAACTCTACCAAAAATTGTGTGTTTTCCGTCAAGCCAAGGTGTTGCTGTAATTGTAATGAAGAACTGGCTTCCGTTTGTGCCAGGGCCTGCATTTGCCATAGCAAGAACGCCGCCTTTAGAAAACTTCAAAGATGGAACAATTTCATCTGGAAAACGGTAACCTGGACCGCCTGTACCGTTGCCTTTTGGGTCACCGCCCTGAATCATAAAATCCTGACCGTCGCCGTTTGCAACGCTGATTACGCGGTGAAACTTCAAGCCGTTGTAAAAAGGCTTTTTATTTGCAGCAGTCAAAGTTCCTTCTGCAAGACCAACAAAATTTGTTACAGTTAACGGAGTTTCCTTATAGAAAAGCTCAAGGAGAATATCTCCTTTTGATGTTTCAATAACGG
>CAMJMF010000134.1 GCA_946406925.1 uncultured Spirochaetales bacterium
GCTGCCACAAACATTAATCCCGCAATTACTGCTGTTTTTGTAATAAATGTCTTTTTCATAATAACCTCCTCAAGACGAAGGGCTGGTTTATTGTGGCGGTCGCCCCTCGTCTTGATGGTCTAAGATTAGCACAGGTCATTTCCAGATGCTTTAGAGAGCACTTAGAAGAGACTTAAAAATATTTTAAAAAATCAGCGGTTTTATTAAGATTCCTTTAAGCAAATAGATTTTCGGGTCACGCCCGAAAATGACACTTCCTAAAGTATAGAAATTGCCCTATAGACAGAACCGTTTTTATTCGATATAAAGCATATGGGCTATTCGTTTGCCCAATGCGTTCGGAGTAACGCGTGTAATTTATTAACAGAAACACTTTGTTGTTGAGCTTTTTGTACGGATGTTTATCTAAAAAAGCGGCTTCGGCAGGCAGTTTCAAAGGATTTTCTCATGTGCGGAATAACGGGCTACGTCGGCGTAAAAGACGCTACACCTGTGCTTATCAATGCACTAAAAAAATTGGAATACAGAGGCTACGATTCAGCCGGTATTGCAGTATTCGACGGACAGGAAATTTTAGTCCGAAAATCGAAAGGCGCGCTTAAGTTTCTTGAACAAAAACTTGCAAAAGAAATTATCCGCGGTTCAATCGGAATAGGCCATACAAGATGGGCTACACATGGAGAACCTTCCGATATAAACTCCCACCCACATACAGACGTTTCAGGCTCTATAGCTGTTGTACACAACGGCATAATCGAAAACTACGTTTCTTTGCGCGAAAAACTTGAAAAGAAAGGTTTTGCTTTTAAAAGCCAGACCGACACAGAAGTTGCGGCGCACCTCATTCACTTTTATTACGAAGGCAACCTTCTTGAAGCTGTATCAAAAGCATTAAAAGATATTTCAGGCTCTTATGCGCTCGCTGTTCTTTGCGACAAACAGCCTGACGTAATTGTTGCAGCCAGAAAAGACTCGCCTCTTGTAATTGGAACAGCCAAAAACGAGCAGTTTCTTGCAAGTGACGTAACCGCGCTGCTTGAATATACGCGCGACGTTTACTATGTAGACGACAATGAAATTGTTGAGATAAAGAAAGACAGCGTAAAATTCTACGACAACGATCTTGAGCCTATAACAAAACAGACTTCTCACATAGACTGGGACATTGACTCTGCAGAAAAGTGCGGTTACGAGCATTTTATGCTCAAAGAAATACACGAACAGCCGGCAGCTCTGCGCCAGACCTTGTCGCCAAGAATAACAAAAGAGAAAAAAATCGATATATCTGAAATTGCATCTGACGAGATTCTGCGCTCTACAGAGCGTATTGTAATTACTGCGTGCGGCACAGCGTATCATGCCGGAATTGTGGGCAAATATGTCATCGAGCATTTTGCAAGAATACCTGTTGATATTGATATTGCGTCAGAATTCCGCTACAGAGAGCCTATATTTAACCCCAAGAACCTTTTCATAATCATAAGTCAGTCGGGAGAAACTGCTGACACACTGGCAGCAATGCGCATGGCAAAAAAATGCGGTGCAAGAATCATAGCAATTACAAACGTTGCCGGTTCTACGCTTGCACGAGAAGCAGATGCATTTATGCACACAAACGGCGGACCGGAAATTGCCGTAGCCTCAACAAAAGCTTTTACAACTCAGCTTATGTGCCTTTATTTAATTGCACTGAAACTTGCGGAACTGAAGGGTACAATTTCAGAAGAAAACCTGTCAAAGGCTATAAAAGAGCTTGAGACTATCAGCGCAAAAGCTGAAATTGTTCTGCAGGACAAAAAGACAATCCAGAAATTTGCGTCCAGAACTTTTAACAAGAAAAAGGCTTTTTTCATCGGGCGGCTTGCGGACTATGCTATAAGCATGGAAAGTGCGCTGAAGTTAAAGGAAATAAACTACACACATTCAGAAGCTTTTGCAGCCGGCGAATTAAAGCACGGCCCTATAGCTCTTATTGATACTGACACGCTTGTTGTTGCAATTTGCACACAGCGCGCCTTATTTGAAAAGATGGATTCGAACATTAAAGAGGTAAAGGCACGCGGCGCAAGCGTTCTCTGCATCACTTACGAAAATGAACACTTTTTCGATGATTCAGCAGACGCAGTTGTGCATATTCCTGAAACTTTTGACGAATTTACACCGCTTCTCTCGATTATTCCAAGTCAGCTTTATGCGTACTATTGTTCAGTACAGCGCTCGCTTGACCCGGACAAACCGAGAAACCTTGCTAAAAGCGTTACCGTAGAATAAGGCTTATATTCACCGGCTATTTAGAACAGGCAGAACCTTTTGCCTGTTCTTCAAGCTTTTTGATTATCTCGTCTTTTGAAGCAGCCTGGTATGACTCGCCTTTTTTCTCAGCGTATCGCATTTTCAGTGCTTCTTTTCTCAGCTCAAACTCAAGCTTAAGCTGAAACTTAAAGTGCTCAAGCTGTTCGCTGTAACGTTTACTCTGCATTCTTGGGAAAGCCTGCAAAAGGCGCAGCGAGCTTTTGTACTTTTTGTTGAGGTTATCAAGCCGTTCAGTCAAAACTGACATAATAGGCGATGTATCAAGTTTTGCCTGCTCTCTCAAAGATTTGAACATATCAATGGCAGAATCATATTTGAACCAGATTTCGCCCCTGAATTTGTTTGTAAGTGTTGTACTGAATTCTTTGAGTTCTTCGAGCTTCTTGTTGAAGAGCTTGAGAGTTCTGACCGTCAGAATTAAGTCTGTGGTAAACCACACAAAAAGAGCACCGCTTGCAATCTCTATATACGGGCTTTTTATCTGACAAATCAGCCATTTAATCGGAGGATGCACAAAATGCAGCGCAAGCATTCCGGCTGCACCAAAAATAACTGAATTTAAAAGGCAGACTCTGCCGTTTATATTGAGCTTATACTGCGAATAATCCCACCAGCGGTTATGAAACAGAACTTCCATAATCCAAGAAGTAAAATACTCAAGCACGCTTGTTACAAACATTGCAGCAAAAAACAGAGGAATCCATGTGTCTTTAAAAGGCATTAAAAGAAAAACAACTAGAATACCGCCGCAGCCATATACAGGGCAGACTGGGCCATGCAGAAATCCTCTGTTTATAAAATGCTTCTCCGGAATTGAACAGTAGATAACCTCGCCTATCCAACCCATAAAGCTATATACAATGAATAACATAAAAAGCTGTGGTAAATTCATTCTGACCTCTATGTGCTTTAAACATACAAAACATAATCTTGAATCGTCAAGTACGTTGCTTTCAAGACAATGTCCATGCCGCACTTTATGCTGAAATTTAAATTCAAAGTTTAAAATCTGATTATAGGCTCTTTTCAGTATTGCCGTTTATCTTGTTTTTGAGTATTTTATGTGCATGGACGATTTATACCAGGTTTTAGGTGTCAGCCGTAACGCATCCTCAGATGAAATAAAAAAAGCTTACCGTGAGGCAGCTTTTAAATATCACCCTGACCGCAATGCCGGAGATGCCGCCGCTGAAGAAAAGTTCAAAAACATCAGCGCAGCTTATGCTGTTCTTGGTGATGAAGCAAAACGTGCCGATTATGACCGTTACGGCACTACAACTCAGCAGGCTTACCAGCAGCCGTATAATCAGACCAACAATCCGTTTGGTGAAGACCCGTTTGAAGAAATGTTCAGACGCGCCTGGCAGCAGGACCAGAATGCGCAAAACACAACCCGAAGAAGTTATACATACACATATTACGGAAACAACCGCTCAAAGCGTAACACAAACAAACCGACCAAGCGCGAAGCACTGTCGCTGCTTTTGAGGAATGTTCTTACAACCATGCTGGGTTTATTCCTTTGTACAAACTTTATGTTCTCTATATTTGGAATAATTATGCTTATAAGTGGAATTTCAGGAATTGTTCGTGCCATGCAGTATCTTCTGACTGCCGGCAACGAAAACAATGGAAACTAAAGCTTAGCGTTCGCGGAAAATTATTCTACCGCGGTTTAAGTCGTATGGAGAAAGCGCAACACGGATGCTGTCGCCTGGAACAATGCGGATATAATGCTTACGCATCTTTCCTGAAAGATAGGCAAGAATTTCGTGTCCATTCTGCAATTCAACTTTAAACATTGTATTAGGCAGAGCTTCTTTTACAATACCTTCAACTTCAATAGCTTCTTCTTTAGCCACAAGTCCTCCAAAAGTTTTGAAAAAACGTGAAAAATGAATTAAAAAGTGCAAAATAAAAATTGCTTTTTTAGCACTTCACTCTTATAATTCTATGAATAAATGAATAGCTTTGTCAACATGGGAGAGTTTAACATGGAACAAGATTTTAATTCAAAAATGAAAGAAGCTTTAATAGCGATGAAACGGGAGATTCTTGGAACGCTCGCAACCAATAATGATGATTTTAGAAAAATAGTTGATGATATGGAATCAAAAGATGTTGTCGACATTGCCTCTGATGCCATCGACAGCAAAATGCTTGAGACCTTTGGCAGCAAAGACATGAACCGCTTAAAGCTCATTGATTCTGCGCTCATGCGTATTGAACAGGGCAAATATGGTTTGTGCTTAAAATGCGGTAAGAAAATTCCGCAGGAAAGACTTGAAGCAATTCCTTATGCATTCCTGTGCATTAACTGCAAAAGCGACGACGAGCGCAAAAACCGCTAAGCTTCTTCTGTCATTGCCGTACAGCGCGGTAATGACAGGCTTTATCAGGCATGGCACGGGGTGCTGCGTCTGGTTCAGCTGTTTTCTTCTATCCAGTCTTCGGCAAGTTTGCTGAATTCATCAAAATAGCCGCCGCATTCCTCAAGGCAAATCTGACAAGTCTGTGCATTTTCTGCTTTTGCAACAAGCTCCATCTGCTTTGCAGTATCAGCAAGTTTATAGACAGCAAGTGCAGACGCGCTTCCCTTTAAGACATGCGAATATTGCTGAACAGCCAGATAATTGCTGTTCTGAATTGCCTCAGCGATTTTTTCAAAAAGGTCTACAGCCTGCCCCATAAAATCAGCAATCATCTGTTTTGCAAGTTCTTTGTTATCTCTTGTTGTAATAAGCATTTCGGCAACATCCCATGCAACAGGGTTATAAGCCGAGCTGCTGGCTATAAACTTCTGGGAAATTGCTCTGTCTGCGCCTGAACCTGATGGCTGATTTTTTTCACTTTCTAGTTTTGCAATCCATTTTTGAAGCAGCTCGTACACTGTCTGCTTTTTGAACGGCTTTATAAGCACATCATTCATGCCGGCTTTATAGTATTCTTCAAAATCTGCTTCATCTGTATTTGCCGTACACGCAATAATAGGAATACCGATTCCTTCTGCCCTGATCTTCTGAGTTGCTTCTACACCGCTCATTATAGGCATCTGAATATCCATAAAAAACAAATCAGCTTTAGGATGGTCTACAGCGGCTTTGTAAGCCTCTTCTCCATTACTTGCGCAGACCGTTTCAGCACCGAACTGCTGGAAAAAGCGGTTTATAAGCTTCTGGTTCACAGGGTGATCTTCTGCAATTATAACGGTTCTGCCTTTTGCAATTGTTTCATATTCAGAGGAAACATCAGGCTTTTTTTCTGAATCTACAGGTGGTTGTGGCTGCTTAACTTCAGCTTCTTTAGGCTTTGCTTCAGAAAGAGGAACAGCTTCGTCAACAGCTTCAAGCTCAAGTGTTTCTTCAGCATTTGCAATAAGAAGATTCAAAAGCTGCTTTTTTCTGATCGGCTTATAAAGATAGCCATTAAACCACTTGAGGCGCTTCATTTTTGCGTCGCGGCCCATCTGGCCTTCTGGAATAAGCAGATAGAGCTTTGTGCTGTTTATCTTAGAATTATTGTTTATTTCTGAAGAAAGACGCCAGCCGTCCATTACAGGCATAACCATATCGATAAACACCTGGCTGTACGGCTTTTTGCCATCGGCGGCTTTGCAAAGCTGTTTCAGAGCTTCATCGCCGGAAAGTGTATAATCAACAGTTTTAAAGCCAAGCTGTTTGAGTTTTTTCTGGAAACTTTCAGCCGCGCTTATGCGGTCATCAACAATAAGAATTTTCTCGTCTTTTATAACTGAAGCATCAAGCGTCAGCGTTTCTTCTGTTGTGGCATCAGGCAGAGAATAAGGCAGACTGAAATAGAATATAGAGCCGCCATCAGGATTGTCTTTCATTGCAATTTTGCCGCCCATGCGCTCAACAAACTGCTTTGAAATTGAAAGGCCTAAGCCTGTTCCGCCATATTTTCTTGTATTAGAAGCATCTGTCTGATAAAAGTCTGAAAACAGCTTTTTTTTGCCTTCTTCAGAAATACCGATTCCAGTGTCTTTTACAAAAAAACTGATTATTTTTGCATCCGGGTCAGCAGACGCACTGATTTCGATATAACCCTGCTGCGTAAATTTGACGGCATTTTTTAAGAGATTGGTCAGAACCTGTCTTGTGCGCATCGGGTCGCCGATAATCTGAGCCGGCAGCCTGAAATCAATGTCGGAAATAATCTCAATATTTTTGTTATGCGCCTCAATTGCAAGCAGATCAATTGTCTGCTCAACTAAAACAAGCGGATTATACGGTATGAATTCGAATTTGAACTGGCCGGCTTCGAGTTTTGAAAAATCAAGAAAGTCATTTACCAAAGACAGCAGAGCTTCTGCACTGAAATGAACCTGCTGAATATATTCCAGCTGCTCCGGATCCAGCGCAGTTTCTTTTAACATATCAATCGTTGCAAGAATCGTTTGAATCGGAGTCCGGAATTCATGCGTGATATTCGCAAGAAACAGATTTCGGTTTGTATCTTTTGAGTTCTGATTAGACATTTCTTGTTAAACCAAGTAACTCCTGTGCTTTTTGAACAACAGCTTCAGGCTTTAACGGTTTAATAAGGTAACTCTTTGCACCCAAACTCAAAGCCTGAATAACAGATTCACGGTTGCTCATGCTTGAATAAACAATTACAACCGGCGGATATTCCAAATCTCTTAAAGCTGTCAGGATATCAAAGCCGTTCAAGCCAGGCATCAAGATATCAAGAACAACAACATCATAAGACTTAGATTTTATTACGCTAAGGAAATCTGCACCGTTCTCAAATAATTCTGAACGTGCATTGATAACAGAAAATGCTTTCTGCAGAACAGCCCTTGTAATTGAATCATCATCAATAATTGCAACTTTGATGTACATATCAACGCCGGCATCTGCTGCCGATTCGCTGCCCTGACTGACGTCAGATCTGAAGCGCATCTGAACAGAACCTTCGTCGTTTTCGTCAGTTGCTGTAAGCAGATGCATGTTCGTCAGTTCAGCCATGTCATAAATATCCTGAGACTTTGGAACAACTTCGCGGATAAATGATGAAACGTCTGTTGAGGTTTCAATTCCTGCAAATTCAGGGTGACCGGCAATGAGCTGCTTTGTATATTTATCAAAAGTCAGCACTTTGACATTCTTATCTCTGATGCGCATGTCTGCAAGTATGCTGCCTAAAAGCAGCTCAAGGTTCATGCCGTCAACAAATGAAAGAGTCAGAGCTGTCATCATAAGAACAATTTTCGGAGCTGTTATATTATTTGCAGTTATCAGCTCTGAAATTCTATATCTCAACAGAGTGATTTTTTCTCTGTTCAGTCCCTGAGAAATTTCTACAAAGATAATATTGTTGTTGACGTGTGTTTCAAGAATACATGGCGTTGTATCGATCGGAATAGCTGTCTGAAGCAGCTGACCTATTGTCTCGAAAAAAACATCAATTTTTATAGGCTTGTTAAAATATTTTATGATTCTGTATGGTGCAAGCTGGGCAATCTGACCATGCTCAAGCACAGGGCCTGAAAGAATTACAGGAATTCTTGCTGTATTAGGATTACTAGCCTTGCGCTGAAGAAAATCAAGCAGTTCTTCAAAAGGGAACGTAGCATCAAGAATAAGCAAGTCAGGCAAAATGGTATGCATTTTTTTTGCACCATCATAATGATTCAATGCGGATTCAACCAAAATTTTGTCTGTAACGAGCTTGTCCTTTACGTAATCTCTGAATAAAGGTGTCTCATCAATAATAAGTACTTGCTTCATAGCCATATGATACTCCGAATTTTTCCAAGACACAAGTTTTTTGAATTTTTATC
>CAMJMF010000135.1 GCA_946406925.1 uncultured Spirochaetales bacterium
CACAGGTTTCAAGCATAGCAGAATCTACAGCCGCAGTTGACGAGATGGTTGCAAACATCCGCTCTGTAAACGAAGTTCTTGAGAAAAACTCTGTAGCTGTAGGCCAGCTTCGCAACGCAGCCGAAGACGGACAGAAAAGTGTTAAAGAAGCCGTAACATCTTCACAGTCAATC
Source organism: uncultured Spirochaetales bacterium (assembly GCA_946406925.1). GTDB lineage: Bacteria > Spirochaetota > Spirochaetia > Treponematales > Treponemataceae > UBA1240. The sequence continues at coordinate 174 of CAMJMF010000135.1, forward strand.
CTTGAAGGCTCAAGCTCACTGCTTGAAGCTACAAAGATTATTCAGTCTATCGCGTCACAGACAAACCTGCTTGCTATGAACGCGGCAATCGAAGCTGCTCACGCAGGTGAATCTGGTAAAGGTTTCTCTGTTGTTGCAGATGAAATCAGAAAGCTTGCCGAGCAGTCTAATATGCAGGGCAAGGCGATTAACTCTGAATTGAAGAGCCTTAATGCCGCAATCGAGAAGGTTTCAGATAGCACCAAACTCGTTCAGAACCATTTCTCTAGCATATACAATCTTGCAGAAACCGTTCAGCTTCAGGAGCGGGTAGTTATTTCCGCAATGGAAGAACAGCAGGAAGGCAACACGCAGGTTCTTGCCTCAATGGAAAAAATCAACAAGATTGCAGACGAGACCCGCAGCAGCTCAAAAGAAATGCTTGCCGGTGCTGCCGAGATTGTACGCGAAATGGAATCATTGTCAGAAGCAACAGGACAAATCAATATTGCTATGGGCGAGATGCACGCAAGTTCAGACAAAATCCGCGAGCTTGCCCTTGACTCAAAGAACAAGTCTGTTGAAAATGCTGACAGTGTAGCAATTCTTAAGAATGAGGTTGACAAGTTCAAGCTCTAGTTTGACAAAACTTTAGATATGCACAAAGCCCGGTTTATATAGCCGGGCTTTTTTTTTGTTTAATTCAATTTCTATAATCATAATGTCAAAGTTAGTATTTTTGTCGTTTTCAGTATTGACTTAAATTTGCTTTTGTTATAAAACTTCTAATATTGTAAATTTCAAAATGTGCATTGTAATACTCAAAAGTTATTAATTTTAAGCTTATTATGCCGAAATTGACGGCATGGAATTGCTTTGTGCGCTCTTTGTTGAGGCTGGGCAGTTAAAAAAGGAGTTTTCAATGGACGGGAAAAATCAAATAGTTACAATACCACCGTTTCCAAAAAGATGTTTTCTTTGGGGTATCTGCTGTTATATTCCTTATCAGGTGTTGGCTTGGATTTTTTATGTATTTTTCGGGGTTTACTCAGCCGCTGATGCATCAAAACTTTTATTTTCAGTGCCATATCTTATTTTTTTTGTGTTTTCTGTAGTATCAGGCGTTTTCATTAACAGACTGTATATAAAGGCGTTTGACTTTTTTGACGGTTCAGATTCAAATTTGATCCGGCTTACTTCAAAAATCAAATTTATAACAACATTTCAGCTTGCCGGTACTACCGCACTTTCATGTTTCATGCCGCTGGCAATCAAAATTGCATGTAAGATGAACGGCATCGAATATGTTCCGCATGCTACATGGTTCGGCTTTATCGGCGCATTCTTCTTTTCTTCAACTAACTTCTACATTTTCTGGCTTCAGTGTTTTGAGCAGTGGCTTGACTGGCTGCCAATGAAACGCGAAGGCATCACAATGGGACTTGTAAAACGCCATGTTTTCGTTACGATTACCATTACGCTTTCGGCGGTTCTGCTTGTTATGCTTTCGTTCAGAGGAATGGAAACAGGAGCCATGTCTGTCTTGGACTGCTATAAAACGAGAGTTATACCGTGCGGTATATTCGGCATAATTATCTGTACAATTATTGTAAGAAATGAGGTTGCACACGAGGCGCACCGCCTTCATCATGTTGTAAAGATGATGGAAAAAATGGCTGACAATGATTTTGCATTGCATAGAGAGCCTGTGCAGAGCCGCGACGACTACGGTATGCTTGCATCGGCAATCAATACACTTGTGCTTTCTACAAGGGATTTGCTTACAACAATTAAGAGTACAGCTGTTGATTCAGGTGAACGTGCTGAAATTATGCATGAAGGTGCAGAATCTACCGCTGCCGCAATTACACAGATTGCAGGAACAATCACACAGGTAAGAGAATCTGTAGTGAACCAGTCAAGCGGTGTTGAAGAGGCAACAGCAAGCATACGCCAGATTGAGCAGTCAGTGCGCAAACTTGACAGCGACGTAAACGAGCAGGTTGCAAGCATAGCAGAATCTACAGCTGCTGTTGACGAAATGGTTGCAAACATTCGTTCTGTAAACGAAGTTCTTGAAAAGAACTCACTTGCTGTAGGTCAGCTCCGCAATGCGGCAGAAGAAGGTCAGCAGAGTGTTACAGAAGCTGTAAACTCTTCACAGTCAATCCTTGAAGGTTCAAGTTCACTGCTTGAAGCAACTAAAATTATTCAGTCTATCGCGTCACAGACAAACCTGCTTGCTATGAACGCGGCAATCGAAGCTGCTCACGCAGGTGAATCTGGTAAAGGTTTCTCTGTTGTTGCAGATGAAATCAGAAAGCTTGCCGAGCAGTCTAATATGCAGGGCAAGGCGATTAACTCTGAATTGAAGAGCCTTAATGCCGCAATCGAGAAGGTTTCAGATAGCACCAAACTCGTTCAGAACCATTTCTCTAGCATATACAATCTTGCAGAAACCGTTCAGCTTCAGGAGCGGGTAGTTATTTCCGCAATGGAAGAACAGCAGGAAGGCAACACGCAGGTTCTTGCCTCAATGGAAAAAATCAACAAGATTGCAGACGAGACCCGCAGCAGCTCAAAAGAAATGCTTGCCGGTGCTGCCGAGATTGTACGCGAAATGGAATCATTGTCAGAAGCAACAGGACAAATCAATATTGCTATGGGCGAGATGCACGCAAGTTCAGACAAAATCCGCGAGCTTGCCCTTGATTCAAAGAACAAGTCTGTTGAAAATGCTGACAGCGTAACAGTTCTTAAGAACGAAGTCGACAAATTCAAGCTCTAGCTTGCACTAAACTTTAGATATGCACAAAGCCCGGTTATATAGCCGGGCTTTTTTTTTTATTAAGCCTTTGCTATTTTTGGCACTTGTCATTATAATAAACGCATTATGAACAGCATTTCTAAAAAGATTTTTTGTTTTTTAAGCATTTTCATTATTGGCGTTTCGTTTGTGCCGGCGTTTGGTTCTAAAGAAAAAGTTGCAGAACCGCAAACCGTGAACATGGCTGTGCTTAACGGTCCGAGCGGAATGTGCTTTGCGTGGCTTTTTGAGAATGTTCAGCAGGTGAACAATACCGCAGTTTCGTATGAAGTTTGTGCAAGCCCAGATGTTTTAATTCCAAAAATGCTCAAAGGTGAAATTGACATAGGTATTTTGCCGCCGAATGCTGCCGCAAAAATTTATGTAAAACAGCCGGAATCAATAGTTCTTGCTGCTGTAAGCGGCTTAGGAATGCTGAGTCTTGTGACAACAGATAAGACAATAAAGTCGCTTGAGAACTTAAAAGGAAAAACCGTTTTTGTAGCGGGGCAGGGCTCAACCCCTGAATATGTTTTCCGCACTATTCTTGAGAAAAACGGCTACGACACCGGCGACGGCAAAGATTCAATAAAATTAGACTTCAGTATTCCTGCAAGTGAAATGGCAGCCGCCATAGCTTCTGGCAAGATAGAATGTGCCGTAATGCCGGAGCCATTCTCGACTGTTGCAGTTTCAAAGGGAAATTGTTACCGCGCTCTTGATTTGCAGGATTTGTGGAAGGAAAGCTTCGGTAAAGACACATTCCCGATGACGGCTGTTGTAGTTCGCAAAGAATTTGCCGCCAAATATCCGAAAACAGTACGCGCATTTTTGAGTGAAGCTAAAAAAGCTATTTTATGGACACAGCAATACCCGAAACAGGCGGCTGTTCTTGTAGAAAAGCATACATTAGGCTTGAAAACACCGATTGCAGAAAAATCAATTCCGAACTGCGCCTTCAGCTATATTTCTGCAAAAGAGGCAAGACCGCTCATTGAAGAGCTTTTGAATGTGTTCTTGGCTTACGCACCAGAATCAGTCGGCGGCAAACTGCCGGATGATTCGTTTTATTTTGAATAGGCAAGATGCGGCGAAAAGTTCTAGTCTGCATTTCAATAGTTTTGTTTTTCTCTTTATGGCATGTAATTTCTGTTTTTATGGCGTCACCGCTTGTTTTGCCTGAACCGGCTGACGTGTTTTTGCGAATAACCGAATTATTGCCGCAAAAGACTTTTCAGCTTGCAATTTTCTCAACTTTAGGACGCGCTGTTAAGGCATTTGCTGTTTCGGTGTGCTTTTCTCTTATTTTGGGCATTCTGATTGGTGCAGACGAAAGCCTTGCAGCCCTGTTCAGATTTCCGCTTTCAGTTATAAAAGCTACGCCTGTAGTTTCAATAATTCTTGTAGCCATGTTCTGGTTTAAAAGCGCGGCGGTTCCGGTTTTTGTTTCAGTTTTGATGACGCTGCCTGTTTTAACTGAAACCGTAGCCGCCGGAATCAGGAGTACCGACAAAAAGCTGCTTGCAATGTCTGAAGTTTACTGCTTTTCTTTTTGGCAGAAACTGCGCTTTATTTATGTTCCGTCTGTGCTGCCTTATTTTTTTTCAGGTATGTTGAGTGCGCTCGGCTTAACTTGGAAGGTTGTTGTTGCCGGCGAAATCTTGAGTCTGCCCAAAAACTCTGTGGGAATGGCGCTGCAGACTGCAAAAGTTCATCTTGAGACGGTTGATGTTTTTGCATGGACGGTGACCGTAGTGGCTTTAAGCTATGCTTTTGAGCTTTTTTTCAATTGGTACATCAGAAAAATCAGAAGCCGCTTTCAGCCGGAATCTGCTGACGGAACAACAGAAACCGCAGGAGCCGCAAATGGATAAAGCCGGCAGAATTGATTTAAGCAAAGACGTGCAGATTGAAGATCTTACCGTAGTCCGCGGAAAAAAATCTATTTATAAAGATTTTTCTATTAAGTTTGAGGCTGGAACGGTAAGCGCGCTGCTTGCACCAAGCGGAGCAGGCAAAACAACGCTTTTAGACTGCATTGCGGCTTTATTAGAGCCGTCGTCTGGCACAATCAGAATCGGGGCGCAGAACACAAAAGACTGTAAGGCAAAAAATGCAAAAAACGGCGGAATCTACGCTTCTTATCTGTTTCAGGAACCGCGGCTTCTGCCCTGGTGTACAGTGCTGCGCAATTGTACGCTTCCATTAGAGAACACAATGCCGAAAGCCGCCGCCGTTGAGCGCGCAACAGCTTTTTTGTGTGCGGCAGGGCTTAAAGACAAAATAGACGAATATCCGGCAAATCTTTCGGGCGGAGAACGCCAGCGCGCCGCAATAGCAAGGTCATTTTCAATAAAAGCGCCGGTTTTATTAATGGACGAGGCTTTTCAGTCGCAGGATATTATGCTTAAAGAACAGCTTATGCAGCTTTTGAAAGAGCTTCTTGAAACAGAGCGGCGCACCGTAATTTTTGTCACGCACGACATAAGAGAAGCTTTGCAAATGGCAGACAGAATAATCATTTTAAAGCCGGTCTCACGCGAAGACTCTACGCTGCATATTGCGCTCGACGAGCTTACTAAAAATTTTGACACAATCGCTTTGCGTGATAAAATACTTGAAGCATTCGCAAAAACTTAGCAGCAGCTGAAAGAGAGAGGTAAATATGACATCGATTTATTTTGTAAGACACTGCCAGCCTGACCACAGTGTTCATAACGATAGAACAAGACCCTTGTCTAAAGAAGGCGCGGAAGATTCATTTGCTGTAATGGAGTTTTTCAAAGACAAAAAGATTGATATTTTCTATTCAAGCCCGTATAAGCGAAGCTATGACACGGTATTGCACGCGGCAGAATACCATAAAAAGCAGATTATAACTGACGAGCGCCTGCACGAGCGCAAAGCCGGAATTAACGCCAACAATTTTGAAATGTTCAAAAAAAGATGGAGTGACCTTAATTTTGCAGAAGAAGACGGCGAGTCAATTGGTGCGGTGCAGAAACGGAACATCGAGGCTGTTTTTGAGATTCTTGACAAAAACAAAGACAAAACCATTGTAATAGGAACTCACGGTACCGCCTTGAGCAGCATTCTCAATTATTTTGATTCGGCATTTGGCTGCGACGATTTTATGCGCATAATAGATTTTATGCCCTACATAATCCGCCTTGACTTTGACGGCAGAAAGCTTGTTTCAAAGACCGAAGAAATGTATATCCATAAAGAATTCAAAAAAGCATGAAAAGATTATCCACCTGCCTTGCAGTTTGTCTATTTTTAGTTTTTTTCTCTGTTGTGGGCTGCTCAAAAAAAGCAGAAGCTCTTAATGACAAAGCCGGTGTGTCTGAAGATTCTGCGGAAATTCAAGAGGAGGGCGTTGAAGCTGAAAAACAGGCGTTTGTGAATTCACCTGAAGGTTTAAGCTTAAGAGCCAAGCCAGATGACGGCGCAGAACTTGTGTGCATGCTTTCAGACAAAGAGCAGATTGTGGTTCTGCCAAAAGCGCCTGATAAATCAGACGAAGCAGCTGAATCATCTGAAGCAAAAGAAGCTGCCGCAGAAACCGCACCCGCTACAGAAAACAGCACAGAAGCAGAAACCGGCGCAGAAGCCGAACATACAGCCGTTGCTCCTTCTTGGGTAGAAATTAAAACTGCGACAGGGCAGAGCGGCTTTGTGTTAAGCTGTTATATTGAAGACAGCCTTGAAGCCATAGACTTTATCCGCAGTGTTGAAGGCTCTTATAACGAAAGCGGCGAAGCTTCAGCCCAGAAAATAACGATAAAATACATCGGCAGCGGGCAGTTCGATGTAGAAGCCGACTGGAAAATGTTTCAGATAAAGAAAATTGTGACTACAGATGAAATTAAAAATACAGATTTTCTCTGCCGTTCAGGCAGCCGCGAAGGCGTGCAGGTTGACTATAAAATAGCATTTAAAGATTCCGTCTTGAATTATGACTTCTGCGGCCAGTACTGGGATTTTGACGCCGACAACAACCCGATAAACAGGCGCGAATCAAGCATAAACACAAAACTGAAAAGGATAGAATCAGAATAGATTATGAAATTTACCTGTAAAATTCTGCTCATAGTGGCACTGCTTATTGCGGCTGTTATTTTCAGTCTTTCTTTGGGCGCAGAACATATAGATTTTAGCTCAGTTATCAATATATGGAATTATGACACTTTTACGCGCATTCTTGTCTTTGAAATAAGAGCGCCGAGAACGGTTATCGCAGTGTTTTCGGGTGCGCTGCTTGCCGGAGCAGGCTGTCTTTTTCAGGGCTTTTTTAGAAACGCTCTGGCTGACCCAGGTGTAATGGGCGTTTCATCTGGCGCGGCGCTTGGTGCGGTTTTAGTCTCTATATTGCTGAGCATGTCTAAAATAGAAGGCTCTGCGCCTCTGCTGATTCAGTTCGGTGCGTTTGCCGGAGCTTTGGCGGCTGTCTGGACTGCGTATATGATTGCCGGCAAAAAGCGTTACGAGCCCGGCGCGGTTTCTCTGCTTCTTACCGGAACAGCGCTCAGCGCATGTTTTGCTGCCATCAATTCGCTTCTGCTGCTTGTTCATTATAACGAGCTTCATAAAATGTATGCGTGGACTTTGGGCAGTATTAACGGCAAAACATGGAACGATGCAATAAGGCTTATGGTGCCTGCGCTGTTTGTTATTCCATTGTATTTTACGGTGGCAAAACCGCTTGATGTGCTTTCTCTTGGCGAGCGCAGCGCCTCAACTTTGGGTTTGAACACTAAACGTGCAGGGCTTGCAATAATTGCGTTCGGTTCACTTGGAACGGCACTGGCTGTATGCAGCGGCGGCACAATCGGTTTTATCGGGCTGATTGGTCCGCACATAGCAAGGCTTTTGTTCGGGCCTTCGCACAAAAAGCTTTTAGTTTCAGGCATGCTCACTGGTGCTTTGCTGTTGCTGATTTCAGACATAGTTGCAAGAACCGTTGCCGCCCCGATGGAAATTCCAGTGGGAATAATAACGTCGCTCATGGGAACACCGTTCTTTCTTTCTGTTATGGCAAAAGGCAGAGGCGGCAGATACTAGACCTGTTCGAAAACTCGGTTAGTTTTCGAACAGGTCTGCAATTTTTCAGGCTAAAGCCTTGCAAAATTGCTATTTACTAAAGTTCGT
>CAMJMF010000136.1 GCA_946406925.1 uncultured Spirochaetales bacterium
GGTTTTCAGCAGACAAAATAATCTTAACCTGTCTGCCGTCAGTATCACGTTCACGGATCTCTGCTTTGAAAGAAACAAGAGGATCTATATCATCTTCATTGGCGTTAAAGACAAGACGGCCTTCTTTCAGATAGAAGTTTCTGCCGACATACATGATCTCTCCGCCGCGAAGTTCAAGTGTTCCTTTAAATTCAAATGTATCCATTGCCGTATCAGCATTTACTATGAATTTTGTATGAGGAACAACCTGAGCCCAAAAGACAGGTGCACGTCTGTTAGGATAGACAACTTCAGTCTTTTCCCCAATCTCAATATTGAGCTGAAGTTTTGACTCCATCTTAGATTTTGCTTTATGCTCCGGCTGTTTTTTTGTTCCTAAGGTAATTTCGGCAGAACCTTGTTCTAGGAGTACATCGCCGGACAAAGAAACATCGTCTTGAGTCATTTCTATAAGCATCTGTCCTGCAGCCTTTCCAGTCACATTCATCCAGCCGAGATCTATTTTTCCGCCAAGTTTTGTAGACTGAAGCGTTCTTGCACTCATCGACAATGTACCGAATTTCCATCTGTCAAAATAAGCGAATGCCTCAAACAGCAGTTCACCTTTTCCAATAGAAACAATCATAGGGTCCACGCGGAATGAACTGTGCTCAATTTTAATCGGAGTATGATCTATATAGAATGTATCATCCAAAAATTTTGGAATACCTGCCTCAAACTGAATAAGCGTAACCTCGCCGTTAAACTCAGGATCAGACAGCATACCTGTTATTGAACCGTAACCGACAATAAGGCCCGTTTCAACTTTAAATACAGGATATGTCAAAACACCTTTCATCCTCAATAAATCAGCCTGCAGACCTTTTACAGAAAGATTAATCTTATTTTCTTTCTTTTTAACTTCACCTGATATATTGACTCTAAGCGGAGACGGCTCTGACAACACAAAGCTTGTAGCACCGGTATCCAAGTCATAAGAGCCTTTGGCTTCATTCTTTATGCCGCCCTTCAATTCTATAAGCTGATCTTTTTTTGATAAAACGTAATTATATGTATCTTTAATATTGATTAAATCACCTGTAACGCCGGCAATTGAAACCGAAACAGAAAAGTTTTTCGGTATAAAGGAATCATCTTCTTCTTTTTTGCTGTTAAGCGAAATCGCCAGAGGAACTTTGAAAGAATGGAATGAATCGCTTCCTGAAAACAATGTACCCAAATAGTCCAGTGTCAGCTTTCCATTAAAGCTTTTAGGCTTAAAGTCAAGTACAAAGTTAGTTACTTCCTGATCGCGGAATTTTACATCAACGTCTTCAGCGGTTGCCGTTCCGTCAGCAAGCATAAAAGAACCATGAGCCTCAAAAGGATAACCCTTTATTGAGCATTTTGCCTGCGGAATAGAGAGCGAGAGCAGCGGATCATCAAAAGTGCCTGAAGCCGTCAGATTAGCCGTCAAAGTATCTGATGAATGCTGACGTGTCATTATTCTGGCAAAAGCAAATTCCTCTATAGAGCCTTCAAATGTAAAATAATAATCTTTCTTCCAGTCAGCATCATTAAATTTCTTACGCTCCGGATTTGACGCCGTTCCGCTCAGCATAATATTTTCATTAGAGAAAGAATTGATAAACTGAATATTCATTGCCATTGCATCAAGAACATCATCTTCAAGAAGCCATGACAGAGAACCGGTTCCTGCAAGAGTTCCGACAGAATCTGAATAAGTAAGCGACTCGATGAGCACGCTGCCAGGATTTGCCACAAACGACAAGTTGATGTTAGGCTTTGCGCTTAAAAAGCCTGAGACGTCCTGCAGGTTAAAACTTGAAACATGAACCTGCCAGTTTTCACCAGATTCATATGCAACCGAGGCTTCTGCTGATGCAGTAAACATTTTGCCGGAAAGCCTCAACGGGAAATTCTCAAAGAACACAGAACCGAGTTTTTCGTCTCCTGCAAGGTCAACAGAAACTTCAAGCCCATAATCTCCAATAACAGAAAGATAAGACTCAGGAACATAAGTTCCGCCTATAGAATACGGAATATCATTAAAGTTCAATTCTGAAGAAAAAATAACGTCCTGAAAATCCTGGGCTATATCAACCTGAACATTTCCCTGAAGTCTCTGACCAGACCAGCTTGCAAGAATGTTGTTAATCGAAAACAGCATTTCACTTCCGCTTATGCTGCAGAAAATCATCTGACGTTTTCCGCCGCTGTGCATAATGCCTACACGCGGCGCATTCAGCGTATAAGTATCAAAATCTGTTGAAAAGAAGATTTCGCTGGACAAAACATATGGAGAAAGCGTTACCGCCCATTTCTTTAAGTTTTTCTGCGCCTTAGGCTTTGCAAAAAAAGCGGCGGAACGTGCAATTGAGCCGATAGACAAAAGTCTTGTAGTAGCATGAACTTCAAGCATTGATGGCTTTTCAAGAGTATAGTAGCCGTCAATAAGCAGTTCGCCTTTTTCGCGTTTTGCGTCTAAAGCCGAAATAGTAAAATTAATTTCGTTCTGAGCCGGCACAATCATCATGCTGAAGTCTTTGAACTGCTGTTCGCCCAAAACAAGGCGTGGTATCATCGCATTGGTTCCGTTTTCCAGCGGCTTTAAATAAACACCGGCTGAAATTTTCTGCCCGTTCGGCAGCAGAATCGAACGTATATCAGCAAAGCCGTCGACTCTCAAGCCCTGAAAAATGCATGAACACTGCAAAGCAAAAGACGCATATTTAGACTCAACCCTGCACTTCTTTAAATCCATCTTTTCCTGGTTACCGGTAAAAGCATATTCAGCCTTCAAGCCGCCGTCCAGAAGCTTTTCTGTCAAAGAAACTTCGCCTGCAACATCATAAGACAGCAGTTTTTCTTTTGTGTTAAATGCAACCTTATAAGAACCGTCAATAGTCGATTTAGCAAAACGGCGGAGAGCAAACGAATAAATCTGCACAGGCATCAGGTCGTACAAATCAAGTTTTTCTGCCTCAAATTTGGCTTCCATTTGTCCGCTGATAAGATCCCATTTTGCCTGAATATCGTACGGCAGAAGGTTTTGAATCATATCAACAGTAATAGTTCTGTTATCAAGTGTGGCAAGAAAAGACGTTTTGTTTATTGAATAAGAACCAGCCTTTATATCATCAAAAGTTAGCGTAGCAGACGCTTCCGTTAAGTCAGAAGCACAAGTACCCTGCACATCTATGTCGCATGAAAAAAAGCTGTTTGCGCCGCGGAAAAACTTAGGACGCTTTGCATTAATCAGCTCAATCGTAAGATTACTGTCAACAAGAAGGCGACTGAGCTTGTTCTGCTTTTCAGGCACAAGCGATACCGAATTAAGCTTATATTTTGCGTCAAAGTTGTCATCGCGGTAATGAAGCACAAAGTCACGGAGCGAAATAATGAAAGGCAGACCTTCAAGCAGGTTCTGAGCCTTTTTTATAAGCAGTTCGATATCAGCTTCATCTTTTATTTCAATAACGATTTCTTCGCCTGGAACCTGTTGAGTCTGCGCCTCTTCTGGAAGCGTATTCTGTGCGGCTTGAGTAGCTTGCGCGGCAGTTTTTTTCTCTTTGAAATAGTCTCTGATACGCAGAACAAGAGGCATATCGCTCTGCTTTTGAAATTCTACTTTTCCGCCTTTAAAGACAACCTCTTTTACAGCGTTTACAAAATCGCCTTTTAAGAGAGAAAGCAGATTATATTTAATAGAAGCTTTATCAAGCTCAGCCAGAATCTGGCCAGTGTCTCTGTTTTTCAGCTTTACCCCTTCTATTTCAATACTTGAAAAAACTGAAGGCGAAAGCTTTTCGTAGGTAATATCTACGCCAAGAGAATCAGAAACTGTCTTAAGAATATAATCAGAGAAAAGGTCAAACCGAGATGTAACTTGTCTGTACAACGGCTGGACAAAAATCGTTGCAAGAATAATAATCAGCAAAAAGAGTAAACTTATAATGATATATTTCAGAGATGACGATTTCATGCCGATTACTCGTTAAACTACAAACCGAAGGATTCTCATGATAATTTCAAACTTTATTGTATTTGAAGGCATCGACGGTGCCGGAACAACAACCCAATTAAATATACTAAAAGATAAACTCAAAAGCAAACCATCCTGGTTCACAGCTGAACCTACTATAAAAGAAACCGGAGTTTTTTTACGCAAAGTCCTGAAAGGAGATATTGTACTCCACCCCGACACAACGGCGCGTCTTTTTGCAGCAGACAGATGTGAACATCTTTATGGCAAAGACGGCATTCTTGAACATGCACAAAACGGAGAGCTTGTAGTCTGCGACAGATACTTGTTCTCTAATTTAGCATATCAGTCAAGTGAATGCGGCAGCTCACTTCCGGAAGAACTTAACAAATCTTTTCCGCTGCCACAAATTGTTTTCTATTTTGATCTTTCACCTGATATATCAATTAACAGAATTACAGGGCGCGGGGTTACGGAAATCTATGAAAAAAAAGATTTTCTTGAAAAAACTAGAGCCAATTATATCCGCATAATGAAGGAATACGAAACACAAACTCAGATTATCTATCTTGATGCAACAGAAAGTATTGAAAGCATTTCTGAAAAAATCTGGAGTGCAATAAAAAATCTGCCGATGATAAAAAAGTGAAAAAGATTGCATTTATTCTGCTTATAGTGTTCATAGGAATTCTGCCTGCACCGGCATATATCATCTCTTATAAAGAACAATACTATAAGCTTTACCACATTCATTATCAGCAGTACCCGGACGATGTTATTGAGAACATCTACTGGCTTGAAAGAGCCGCGGCGGCAGATTTCTGCAACCCGCAGTATGCTATGGCAAAAATCAATGACAAAACTGACTGGGAAAAATACCGCTATCTTTTTATGATGCATATCAACCTGAAATTAATTGAACAGCATATGCGTCTTGGAAGAACATGGGACAAGAACGTAGCATATTTTTACGATGCGCCATGGAAAGAACAATACCTGAATGACCTGAAAACAGCAGAAACAGCTTACCGCGCCGGTCTTCATTATTGGAAAGAAGCCAAGCTTTGGGCTGAAAAAGCAAACCAAGGCAAATTCAAATTTCTGTTTCTTACAGACCTTCAGAATTGGGAAGATGAACGCGAGCGCATAGCAAACGGCAAGCTTGACTACGAAAAGACAATCACCCGCGAGCTAGACAGACTTGCCGGTGTAATAGCTGATTTTGAAGCCATGGACGAAAACACATACTAGTCTTGCACAAGGCAAAGGCCTTTCAAAAAGCTGCACAAAAAAGTGCGGCTTTTTTTATGCCGCATTATGCAGATGTTTTGTGTAAATAAAATTCAGAACCGCCATAGCAATAATGATGCAGTAGCCGATGATACTCCAAATATCCGGAAGCTGGCCGAAAAAAAGCAGCCCGAACATTGTAGAAAAGATAATCTGAGAATAATCGTAGATCGAAATATCGCGTGCAGGCGCATGGTAATATGCCGCAGTTATTGAAAACTGACCGCCTGCCGCACAAATTCCTGCACCGCACAAAAACAGGAACTGAACAGCCGTCATAGGCTCAAAAGCCACAATCATCTGCGGAACAGACAGCAGCATTGAAAAAACCGAAAAAAACAGCACGATTATCTTGCCGCTGCACTTTAGCGTGCTTAATTTGCGCACACATGCATAGGCAAAACCTGCCCCGATGCCGCCCACAAAACCAGCCAGCGACGGCAAGGTTTCTGAAAACTGAAAACCAGGCTTAACAATCAGCATTGCACCTGCAAAAGCAGTAATAATTGCAAAAAGCTGAAGCGGTCTGATTTTTTCGCGCATAAGAACAAAACTAAAAAGAATGGCAAAAAACGGTGCCATTTTATTCAGAATAGCAGCATCAGAAAGCACAAGCCGGTCTATTGCATAAAAATTGCCGAAAACACCAAGAGAGCCGGTCGCCGCGCGCAGAAACAAAAAAAGCAGCGCACCTTTCGGAATTGAAACAGCATCTTTTCCATGCACTGCATAATCTTTGCAGATGCCTGCTGACGCAATAATAAAAGCAACTGCATTCCTAAAAAACGCTTTCTGCACAAAACCAATATCACCGGCAAGGTGCACAAAAACAGCCATGAATGCAAAGCAGAATGCTGAAAAAACAATACAGACAATACCTTTTGATGTTTCTGACAACTCTTTCATGGTGAACCGAGTATAATACAAATCAGGCTGTGTTTCAATTTGAACCTGCACGTAAAGACGGAAAGATTGCTTCACCTGCGGCTCGCAATGACGGCAGGCGGGACACAACCTTGCGGGCGTTTCTGGTTGTAGTGTATACTTCTGCTATGAAAGAAGAGCTTAAGCAGACAATTATTGCAAACACTGAAAACTTTGACGAGCTTGAACGGCTTTACCGCGCGAACAAGGACAGCTTCCGCAGCGCCATAAAAGAACTGCATGAAGAAGATGCGGCAAACAAGACTGCGGCTATCTGGTATTCAAGGCTTTTTTACAAAGAGCAGAAAGAAAAACCAAAGAACGTGGACTTGCTTAAAGACATAGGCATTATGGTGCTTCTGGCTTTTATCGCGTGGCTTCCTATACGTTATAACACGGACAACACAATACGACCTAACAAAGATCTTGTTATATTTCTTAGTTCTACTGTATTTTCATTTATGATTTCCCTCTATTTCTTTTTGAAAAAGGGATTTCCGATAAAAGAGCTTGCCGTTTCGGCAACGTTTCATATATGCGCGTTTTTTTATCTTTGCTTCTTATACAAAAAAAGCTTTGATTCTTCTCAAAGTACAAGTAATGCCTTTTATTTTGTGTTTATTCTGTTCTGGTTTGCAGCTTATCTCTGCTACAGCGGCAGCACTTTTAAAGAAAGCACATCACTTGCAGTCTTTATCAAAATAAGCGGTGAACTTATTGTCTGGTACACGATTTTCTTTTTAGGCTTTCTGGCAGTTTCATTTATTATACTTTCACTTTTTGAGGCAATAAAAATAGATTATTGGAAGGAATGGGAAGAGAATCTTATTCCCTATGCCTGCTGTATTCTGCCATATGCTTCCATTTATTTTATAGAAAAAACAAAGTACCAGTTTACGGCGATTCTTGCGAACATTTTTCTGCCGGTGTTCTTAGCCGGGCTTGCAGTTTTTGCCGTTATGTCTTTGTTCTCTGAAACAAAGCCGTATTCTGACAGAGACACATTTATTCTGTTCAATGTGCTTCTTGTATTTGTTATCTGCTTTCTTACTTACAGCAGCCTCGGCAGTACAGAAAGCCGCTTTATCAATATCTGTTCGCTCGCCCTTGCCGTAATCACTGTGCTTCTTGATTTGTACACGCTCTCGGCAACAATATACAGAATAAGCTCATTCGGAATCAGCGCAAACAAACTGACGCTGCTTGTTACAAACATAACAATGCTCGGAAACCTTGTTTTCATTCTTTTCCGCTGTTTCAAAGAAAAAAGCTTTAAAGTGCCGGCCGAAAAGATTGTTGTGTATCTTCCGGCTTATGCAGTGCTGGCGTTTATAGTTGTGTTCATTTTTCCGTTTGCCTTCAAGTTTAAGTAAGAACAAGGGCAAAATGCGGCTCATATAAACGTCAAGCTCAATTCTCGTTCAAAATCTTCTGCGCGGCGGCTCTTACGCTGTCTTTAAGCACTTGCGGCGCAAGCACTTTTGCACCGCCACCAAAGCTTAGAACCCAGTTTACAGTCTGGTCAATCTGGTTTGTGTCAAACGAAAGATACACAGTGCCGTCGCTGTTCTCGCGGATTGACTGATTCTTGTGCCATTCACGTTCCATTACATAAGTCTTAAGCCATTTTGCAAATTCAATCTCTACGGTAAAATGCTCACCGCTGTTGTTCCATACGCCCATTTCCGGGTCGATGTGCTTTTCAAGCTTAAAATCAGCAGGAACTTTGAAAGTTTTTTCCGTGATTGAGCAAGTGCGGATTCTCGGCATTGCATAAAGCCGCACCGCATTGGAATTGTACGAAAAGCCGATGACATACCAGCTGCCCTTCTGGCAGATTATGTGATAAGGGTCAAATTCGCGCATGTCATAGTCAATTGCA
>CAMJMF010000137.1 GCA_946406925.1 uncultured Spirochaetales bacterium
CCCCAGAGGGGCGGGGTATTAAACCCTCGGCACGAATAAAAAAGCCCTGAACGTGTTGTTCAGGGCTTTTTTTTCGGGCTTGCGCTTATTTTGTGGTAAATGCAATCGCTCCGTCCCAATGTTCCGGCGGATTGGCTATAAATTCTTCACAGCGCGATATCATAAGCTTAGAAGCCTTGTCGTCTGACACTGCTTCAAGTGCCTGTGTAAAATAATCTTTAGCCAGACGGAACACGCCCTGAATATAAAGCTCAATGCCCTTGTTATAAGCATCGCGGTATACAGCAGGAAATTCTTCAATGCTTCTGTCAACAGCATAAATCGGAACAGCAATTGCCTTGCCCTTAACTTTAACATCATCAAGGTGCCTGAAAACAAACTCACCTTTCGGAATTTCGTTTACAACACTGTCGCTGACCAAAAGCTGTGTGCCGTAAGTCTTTGTCAAGCCTTCAAGTCTTGAAGCAAGGTTTACAGAGTCTCCGATTACAGAATAGTCTGTTTTGTCTTTTGAACCGATTGAACCGACAATTACATCGCCGTAATGAATTCCAATACCGATGTTAAAAGTCATTCCTTCAGGCATAACCAAATCTTCAAGAGGAACATCTGGCAGTGCCTGGCGCATCTCGTAGGCGGCGGCAACGGCGCGACGGCAGTTGTCTTCGTAGCTGACCGGTGTACCGAACAAAGCCATGATTGCATCACCGATGAACTTGTCGATTGTTCCGCCGTGTTTCTTGATTATGTCTACCATAACCGTAAAATAACGGTTCAAGAAAGCAACGATAGTTTCAGGCTTGTTCCGTTCGCTGATATTTGTAAACGAGCGTATGTCGCTGAAAAGAATTGCTATTTCGCGCTTTTCGCCGACAGACACTTTTTCCTGAGTGTTGTTGTTCGCAAGGTCATCAATAATCTGTTCAGGAACGAATCTTGAGAAAGCCTTTCTGATGCGCTGCTCATAGAAAATCTTGCTCTTTAAGAAAAGCGCATTTTCAAAAAGCAGAGCGCCGTTCTCGCAGCAGGTTTGCATTGCCTCAAGCTGAGAATCTATAAAATTGCCGGAGCGCACCATGTGTATTGTGCCGAACGGCTTTTTGTCAGAACCTTTGAGAATTGCACATTCATAAGAAGAAAGCGTAACACCGTTTTCAGGCGTAAATCTCTGCAAGTCAGTCTGCGCATCAAGATGCTTGTGAATAATATGGGCTGAATTCACATCGGTAAACTGCTTCTCAAAGTCGGCACAGCAGACTGCAAAAAAGTCATTTACTTCAGCTTCTCCCAAAGTGTTCGCAGAAATGTAATAAGCATGAGGGCCGTCATGCTCAAGTAGCGCAATTGCCGCCATAGGCACTTCGCAGAGCTCTGCAACAAGAGTCAGAAACTGCGCCGCAATTTCCTCAAGAGAAGTCCATGAGCTCATCATGCTGTAAAGACGCGAAAGTATTTCATGCTGAAAATTGTCGCTCTTCCACAACGAGGTGCTTTTTTTAAGCAGAAGCGCATCGCCGTAGTCTTTTTTTGCTTCAATCAGCAGGGCGCGGTCAATTGAGCCGCCGGACGGAAGCTGTGCCAGCTCCTCAACGTTCAGCTCAAGCGTTGCCGGGTCAAGATATATGAACGAGCTTGCCCCTGCCTGCCCTGCTAACTGCTGGTCAAATGCTATAGGCGAAGTTGCATACATTCCCACCGGCAGATAGGCAAAACATTGAAAAGAGCGTATAAGACGCACTATCTCAAAACCGCCCGGTGCGGGCAGCTCAGCATTTACAAGAACCACATCAGGCTGAAACTCAAATACCTGATCAAGCCCCTCACGACTGTCCTGAATAAATTCAATGGAATAATCGCTTTTTCTAAGCGTTGTTGAGAACACCTTTTGAACCGTAATTGAAGGTTCAATAATCAAAAGTTTTCTAGCCATTCAACAACTCCTTTATGGTAGCTATCAGGTTTCCGCGTTTAAAATCTGACTTTACAATAAAAGCACTTGCACCGGCAGCCTTAAAGCGCGCACGCACAGCCTCATCCTGAACAGAAGTAACAATTATTACAGGCGTTCTTCGATAATTTGCCTGACGGCGGATATTATCAAGGAAAACCTCACCATCCATACGCGGCATTTCCATGTCGGAAATTATCAGGTCAAACTGCTTTTTCTTCATCTGCTCAAGACCGTCAATTCCGTCTTCAGCGGTGTCAACAAGGAAGCCGGCTGTTTCAAGAATAGATTTTTCAATCTGGCGTGTTGTCGCAGAATCGTCAGTAACAAGAACTCTGTATACCCGCTTTTTGTTCTTGGCTTCATATTTCTTGATGTCATAACCGCGGAGAGACTTTAACCTTGTGATAATGTCCGGAACATGCAGAATCGGAACAATCGCGTAGTGTTCATCAAAAACAATGCCCTGAAGAATCGTAAAATTGCAGAAGCTCTTCGGCAGCGGCTTTACAACCAGCGAAACATAGCGTTGAACTTCATCAACAATAATACCGATCTGCTGCTCAAGATATTCAGCAATCAATATTGTGTCAGCGTCATGCTTATAAGATTCACCTACTTCCTGGCTGAGCAGAGATGAAAGCGTAAAAATCGGAATAAGCTGGCCGTTAAGCTGAACATAATTCTGGTTCTGCAGATTGATGTAATCCTGCTGGTTGCGGTAAAGAATATCCACAATATGCTGAGAAGGAATCATCAATTTCTGGTTGCCTGAATAAACAAACAAGCCCTGCAATGTAGCAAGAGAAATAGGGAACGTCAAAATAAAAGAAGTGCCCTTTCCAGCCGTACTTTCTATGCGGATTTTACCCTTAATCCGCTCAATATTGTTGCGGACAACATCCAAGCCTACGCCGCGGCCCGAAAGTTCAGAAACCTTATCTTTTGTTGAAAAGCCTGACATAAACAGATAGGCTGAAAGTTCTTTTTCGCCCATCTCATTGATTTCTTCTGTTTTTTCAGGATAAAGCGCCAGCGCCTTTTTGCGGACCTTATCAAAATCAATGCCGCGGCCGTCATCGCCGACAATAAGCTCAATATGCTTTGTTTCCTGGCGGCAGGTTATAAAGATATTGCCCTGCTCAGGCTTGCCCGCAGCTTTGCGTTCAGCCGGAGGTTCAAGCCCATGATCAAGAGCATTTCTGACAAGATGCATCAGAATATCATTCAACTGCTCAAGAATAACTTTATCCAAAGCAATGTCTGTTTCAGGAATATTGCATTTTACATCTTTTTCAAGGCGTATAGCTTCCATTTCGACAGTCTGCTCCAAAGGACGCAGAACCATTGAAATAGGCAGCATGCGGAGGTCAAAGACTTGCTGCTGAACATTGAAGATACATGTTTCAAGTGCCTCAAGGTCAGACGCAAACTGCTTTCTGATTTTAGAAATTTCTGTTGTGCCTGTTCTTTCTTCAGCCTCACGCAAAGCATCAAGCTGATGCTTCAGTCTGAATTCTCTTGTCAGAAGATCATCAAAAGAGCCGATTATCTCATTGATTCTGCCAAGCTTAATCCTTATAGACTGAACATTTGCGATGTCGCTTTCTTCTTCTTCATCGTCTTCTTCGGGATTTACGCTATCGTCATGGCTTTTCTTGATTTCGGCTGCCATTGCATCAATGTCGATAATTTCGCCGAGAACAAGCTTGTCGCAATAAGAAAGGTACAAATCAATATCAGTGTTGTCGTTTCCGTTTTTCTTGATAAGCGACAGACATTCGCTGATTTTATCTGTAACATAATAGACAAGCTGCAAAAGCCGGTTTGTGCTTTTGACTTTATCATCGCGGACAGTTTTGTAAATGTCTTCAAGTGCATGTGCAAGTTTTTCAATTGAAGAAAAACTGAGCATACGGGCATTACCCTTTATCGTATGCAGATCACGCAGCAATTCTTTGAGAGAAGCCTCATCTTCAGGCTCACTTTTCAAATGAGAAACATGCTTGCGTACATTTACCAGCAATTCAGAACATTCAGCAATAAAACTTTCAGTTACATCAGACGCAACATATGCCATGTAATACTCCTACGAAAACTTTCAGAGTTCAGGCAGCCGTTGAATTTTCCGTTTACGGATTATTCAGCAGCTACTTTTTTCTGAAATAAAACACACTGCCTTCCGAACATTTTTCAAGGCAGTCCGGAATTATGCCTGTATCAATAGATGCAATCTCATTCATTGAAATAAACAGATAGCCGCCCGGCGCAAGACATTTTTCAGCGATTGTTTTCAAAATTGAAGCCCTTAATTCCATGCTGAAATAAATGAAAACATTTCGGATGAAAATCAAATTCTGCATCTGTGGCAGAACTCCAACCGGCGTTCTGTCAAGCGCCGCCAGATTTATCTGTTTTGTGGTGACAAGATTTTTCATCTCCTCTGAAAAATACACGCCGCCATTATATTCCGTAAAAGGCTCAAGCAGATAATGGAATATCTTGCCGTCACCTTCTCTTTTGGACCGTTCCCTGTATTCGCCCTGAGCACAAAGAGTAAGCATGCTCGTATCAATATCACTTGCCGTCATATCAGCTGCCAGATGGCAGAATCTTGAAAGCAGCAGCAGCGAATAAACTTCTTCGCCTGAAGAACAGGCTGCACACCATATTTTCACCGGCTTTGGGCCGTTTTTTGCAATCCATTCAGGGAATATTTTGTCTCTCAGCAAAGCAAACTGCTTTTCTTCCCTAAAAAAATAAGTCTCATTAACAGTAGACTCGTTCACCAAAGATTCAAGTTCTTTTGAATCTGTCATTACATGGTTCAAATAATCCGTTATAGATGCTTTCATAGCATCAAGCCGTTTTTCTACATATAAGCGTATGCCTTTCCTGTGGCTTTCCCTTGGAATAATCCCGGTTTTCTGAGTCACAAATGAAACAATCTGCATAAATTCGTCATCACTTATATGCATATGTACCCTCAATCAGGCGAAGAATCATCTGCGGAATTTCTCCCCTCGGGCGCACAATAGATGCCCCGCCTACTTCAATTGCTGCGGCAGGCATACCAAAAACAGCACACGTTGATTCATCTTCTACTACAGTCATTCCTCCGGCATTAACTATTGCCTTGCAGCCGTCTGCACCGTCCCGTCCCATGCCGGTTAAAAGCGCAGCAAGACACTGCTTGCCGTAACGTTCAGCGGCACTAAAAAACAGCTTGTCTACTGCAGGGCGCAAAAATCTTACAGGCATTTCGTCTGTCAGAGAAATGACAGGCAGCCCGTTGCTCTTTACATAATCTATAACAAGGTGCTTGTCAGCAGGCGCCATGTAAACAACACCGGCTCTTGCTGTTTCACCGTCTTCAGCAAGCTTTATGGTTATGTTCTTGCAGGTGCTGTTGAACCATTCCACCATTTTTGCATCTGCCCCGACTTCAATATGCTGAACATAAAGAACCGGCAGCGGAAAATTGCGCCCCAAACCATTAAGCACATTCTGAACGGCAGACGGACCGCCGGTAGAAGCGCCTATACACAAAACTTTAAAGCCTTCAGCAGGATCCGGGCGTGCACCGTCTTTATGCATTCTCAAATGCTTATGCTGTTTTTCGTCATCAAACTCTATTACAACACGTGTTGCGGCGCGTCTTATCTCTGCTATAAAAGGCTCAAAAAAAGCGCTGTTCATTGATGACAGATTGGGCTTCTTTACAAAACCCACAGCGCCTGCTGCTTTAGCCTCTTTTTCGCAGGTTTTATCCTCCGAAAAAATAAGCACAGGAATCCACAGCTCTTTTGTCAGAACCCTTGTAGCGCTGATGCCGTCCATTTCAGGCATGTCTGTATCAAGAATCACTAAATCAGGCTTATGAATCTTTGCGCTGTCAATTGCCTTGCGCCCGTTTGAAACAGAAGCCACAATTTCAAAATCCTTTTCTTTTTTCAGGTTCTGTTCCAGCATGGCCCTGATAATAGCAGAGTCATCCGCAATAATTATTCTCATAAAAGAGCTCCGGCAAAAAATTTTCTGATAAGCAAATCCGGTGCAATCAACAACTGTTTTTGCCTTCCCTCAGGGAATCTGACTCCTTCTATTCCACATGCATTTAACCTTGTGCGAATGCTGAGCGGCATAAGCCTTAGTTCACTGCATAAAATAGGCTCACTCTGAATTTCGCCGTTTATTGACAAAGCCAGAAAACCAGAAGCAGGAAACGCAGTGTTTGTATAATCTGAAATTGAAACACAAACATCGTTTGCAAAATCCTGCATGCGGAGAACAAGAATAACACCAGACTCCATGCGTCGCTGGCACTTGAATTCTTCTTCAAGCAGATGAGTCAAATGAATATGCGGCAATGTTTCGCGGTTATAATACACATTAGGAGCATCGTCCTGAATGTGCTGGTAAAAACCGGCAACTATATATTCGCTCGGTATCAAAAAATCGACACCTTCATAAGCGATACAAGTGAATTGTTTAGGAGCTTCCAAGATCATTCCTTAAACGCAGCTCAAAAGCTGCAGCATTTATCACCGGTATTTCGGTATGATTGTATTCTACAGTACCACTGTAGAAGCTGTTGTCAGCATTTTCAGTTACCAGCATATGAACATCTGTTTTTCTTGATTCATGGAAAAACAAAATGTCTGTTATGCGGAGGCAGATCTGATCGTCTTCTCTGTTGAGAACAAGAAACAGAGGAACAGTTTCTTTCTGCGCATTCTTCTTTGAGCCCACAACAGGAATTTCGTCATTCTCCTCGCCTTCAGCTGCTTCTGTATTTGTTTCAGCCGCCGGTCTGTCCAGCAGCTGCAGCGGATTAATAACAGTACATGGATCGCCGCGTCTGTTTATAACACCGTCAATATAAGACGGAAGAAACGGCAGGTGATAAACAGAAACATCGCGGATTATTTCGGCTACTTCAGTAGATGGAATCGCAAAACGCTCGCTGCCCATCGAGAATACAAGCCACATAACAGTTTCTTCTGCAACAGACTCAACCTGCTCTTCTATCTTCTTGTTCATTTCCTCGATAATTTGTTCATTCATTTAAATCTGCCACCTGTTGATTTAATTTATTTGCAATTTCTTTTAACTGCTCAGCAGACTTTGAAACATTTTCTGTTGCAGATGTAAAATTCTCTACACCGGCAGCTATCTGCTTTAAAGTTACAAGAATCTGACCAGAAGCAGCGGTCTGCTGCTGAATAATATTTGTAATCTCTCCGGCAGAATTAGAAGTAATTTCTGCCGCAGAACGAATGCTCTCAAAGTTTGCCTCAAGCTCGCGGGCGCGCTCACAGCCTTCATTAATCTTTTCAGTTCCGCTCTCACTTGCAAGAATCAGGCTGTCAGAAGAATGCTGAATTTCTGTTATGCGCTCTTTGATTTCCTTTGTACCTGCAATAATTCCGTCTGCAAGGCGGCGGATTTCTGAAGCTACAATATGGAAATTTTTTCCAGCTTCGCCCGCACTGGCTGCCTCAAGTTCCGCATTGAACGCAATAATCTTTGCCTGATCTGCTACACTGTTGATAAGCGTAACAATATCCCAAATGTTGTCGATTTTTTCGCTTAAAGCCTTAATGCCGTTGATTGTCTCTGTGTTTGCCTCAAAAATTTCATGAAGCTTGTCAACATTGCTTTGAAGTGCTGTGCCGCCAAGCTCAACATCGCTGAAAGTTTTCTTTGCAACCAGAGCAACGTCATTAATCTTTGAAGAGATGTTCTCAGAAAGATTGTTTGAATCTTCCATTGTTGCAACAATTTCTTTTACAGCAGCGCTCTGATCCTGCGATGTTGCCGCTGTTTCTTTTGCCGCAACAACAAGTCCCTGTGTTTCTTCAAACAAATGGTTGCCCAAAGACTGCTCGTTCTGGCGCATTTCAGAATATTTGATAACAGCGGCATAAATACTGCCGCCAATCAAAATAAATGCAATAATCAGAATGAAATAGACAATAACGCCTGCACCAGAATACAGAATATTATTAGTACATTTCCGGTAA
>CAMJMF010000138.1 GCA_946406925.1 uncultured Spirochaetales bacterium
CTGCAATTTTTCAGGCTAAAGCCTTGCAAAATTGCTATTTACTAAAGTTCGTATTCGGAAAGCTGAAGTTTCCGAATACGTCTAAAGGAAGCCATGTTCCGTATCGCTATTTGCGAAGATGAAAAATATGTACTCGATTTTGAAAGTTCTCTTGTAAAGCAGTGGGCTGACGGCCCTTTGTGCAGCGGTGCGTTTGAGCTTGATACCTATATTTCTGCCGAACAATTCCTTTTTGAAAGTGAAGACAAAGCCCCGTATGATGTGCTGATTTTTGACATTCAGATGAAGAACATGAACGGCATGGAACTTGCAAAAACACTCAGACGTCGCGGCTGTGATTCTGTAATTATTTTTGTGACCGGCGTTCCTGATTATGCAATTGAAGGCTATGAAGTCGGTGCTGTCCGCTATATTCTGAAGCCGTTGAAAAGAGAAGTGTTTTTTGCCCTGCTTGATTCTGTTTATCAGCAGTGTCAGAAAAAAGCTGATGATTTTTTTGTGCTTTCTCAAGGTGCTGATATGGAGCGCATTCTCTGTGAGAAAATTGTCTATTTTGAAGCCCGCGGACACTACGTTTTTATAAAAGGTACAGATTTTGAGCGTGAATGGAAAAGTTCATTTGCAGATGTTACAGATTCCGTAAATAAAACTGCCGCGCACTTTTTCTGTCTAAGGCGCGGGCTTCTTGTGAATCTTGAGCATGTTGCACGCATAACACGCACTGACTGTGTTCTTGATAACGGCGAGACACTTCCTGTTGCAAGAGGGGTGTACAAAGAATTGAACGAAAGCTTTATAGAATTTTTCAAAGGCGGTATCAAAGGCTGATGAATGAATTAATAAAGTATTTTTTGATTTGTACCGCCGCTGCCTTAGTTTCTGCTGTTTGTACTGTGCTTGCTCTCAAAAAGCGTAACGAAAGACAGCTCGAAGATTTTCAGGATTCAGTTCTTAAAAAGCAGAGAGACGAGGTTCAGAATATCTACCAGACAATGCGTGCATGGCGTCACGATTATCACAATCATATTCAGTCTGTTAAGGCGCTGCTTTCAATGGGCAGGCAGGCAGAATTATCTGAATATTTAGACAATCTTGAAAAAGACTTAGACAGCATTGATATTGCTATCAGAACCGGCAATGTAGGGCTGGATGCAATCTTGAGCAGCAAAGTTTCAATAGCACGTAAAAATAATATAGAAGTGAATTGTACAGCCAAAGTTCCGCAAAACTTAAAGATTACAGATGTGCATCTCTGTGCAATTGTAGGAAACCTTATGGACAATGCAATTGAAGCGTGTGAAAAAATGCGCTGCAGTACAAATTGCAAAGACCCGGAAAAAGCTGTTCCTAGATTTATCCGCGTGTACATCGGGCTTTTTAAGAGCCAGCTTTATATTTCTGTGACTAATTCCACTAATGCGGTAAAACGCCGGCGCGTGACAGAGCTGGTAACAAGCAAGCTTGGCGAGCATGGTTTCGGGCTCCGCCGCATTGATAAGATTGTTGAGCACTATGACGGCTATGTAAACCGCAAAAACGAGCCGGGTGTGTTCGCTACAGAAGTTCTGCTGCCGTTGTAATCAGTGTTATTACAGTTCGCGTCCTATTTTTTGCATTTCGTGCACATTTTAATCAGATAATCAATTCTCATTATATATTTCAGGCATCTTAAAAAACAGAGGTCGTTGATGAAGATTAAGAAAAAAGAAAAGAAAAAGCAGAATAGCTTACTTAAGAATATCTGCATTGTTTATTCGGCGATGTTCAAAAGATACCGTTCGGCACCGTGGCTTGTGGCTTTGTATATTGCGGTGTCAGTTGCAATGCCGTTTCTTACAACTCTTACACCGTCTCTTGCCATTGCAGGAATTACAAGCGGCAGCATTAAAACTTTTTTGATTTACAGTACGGCGGCGGTTACGGCATTTTGTGTGCTTTCGGCATTAAAGGGTTTTTGCAACGCAAAGATGATGAGCAAGCATACCTATACCAGAATCGGTTTTTTTATGATGAACTTTTTCAAAAAGACCATACTCACAGATTATCTGAATATTGAACCGCAGCCAAAGCAGAAGCTTATGGGAAAAGCTGTAAATGCTGTTAATTCAGACTTTGAAGGCGCGCAGAATCTTTCACGGCTTGGACTTGAAATGATTATAATTCTTTTTGGAATAACAATTTACGGAACAGCTATTTTTATGCTTGACTGGAAAATCCTTCTTGTTATGCTCGGTATGTTTACAGCTGACATTCTTTTGAGGAACCATGCGATTAAATTCGGAGACGATCACCGCGAGGACTTTACCGAGGTTTACCGTAAAATCAATTATCTTGAAAAAAACAGCCTTAGCGTTAGCGCCGGAAAGGATATCAGAATTTATCAGATGAAAGACTGGTTTCAACAAAAATTTGATACTTTGATTAAGGCAAGCAAAAGTTTTCGCTGGAAATATCAGCTTAACTGGTACTGGCCGACTGTTTCTGACACATTCTTCAATTCTTTGCGCGATGTTCTGGCTTATTCGCTTTTATTAAGGCAGGTTTTGACCGGGCAGATCAGTATTGCAGAATTTACGCTTTATATTGGAATTGTTTCTGGTTTTTGTGAATGGATTTATTCTGTTTCGGAAAATATGGCCTATCTTAAGGAATCAAGCCACAATTTTAATGCTTATAACGAGTTTATGGCACAGAAAGATTTCTTTGAGCATTCAGAGGTTTCGGCAGGCTCAACCACCGTATCAGCCGCTGAAGCTGACAAAGCACCGGAAATTGAGTTCCGTAATGTGGGCTTTACCTATGAAGGCAGCGACAAGCCTGTTTTGAAAAATCTGAACTTCAAAATAAAGGCGGGCGAAAAAATTGCTCTTGTAGGAAACAACGGAGCTGGTAAGACAACAATCGTAAAGCTTTTGTGCGGTCTTTATCCGCCGACTTCGGGCGAGATTCTAGTAGACGGAAAAACAATCGATGAAATCGGCATTGATAAATATCAGGACAAAATCAGCGTGCTCTTTCAGGACACAACTCCGATTTCGTTTTCAATTGCGGAAAATGTCTGCGGCTGTGACCTAAATCATATTGATAAAACCCGGCTCAAAGAAAGTCTTGAAAAAGCCGGAATTGCAAAAAAAATTGATTCGCTTCCTAAAAAAGAGAATTCTTATATTACGCAGACGCTTGATGATGAAGGCATTATGCTCTCTGGCGGTGAGACGCAGAAACTGCTGCTTGCAAAGGCAATGTACAAGAATGGGCCGTTTCTTATTCTTGATGAACCGACTTCGGCGCTTGACCCGCTTGCAGAAAGCAAGATTTACGAAGAATACAACAGCATGGCAGAGAATAAGACTTCGCTCTTTATTTCTCACCGCCTGGCAAGTACAAAATTCTGCGACAGAATTATGTTCTTAGACGACGGTCAGATTGCAGAAGTCGGCAGCCACGACGAGCTTATCAAGAAGGGCGGAAAATACCGCGAAATTTTTGACATTCAGAGTCATTATTATCAGGAGAACAGCAATGAAAACTAAAAAAGAGAAAGGCACTATAAAGAAAGTCGTGTCGCTTGTACATAAACTTACACCTGGTTATCTTACACTGCTTGTGATTATCAGAATTCTTGCGGCATCATTTCCGTTTGTTGGAATTGTGTTCTCAAGCATAATTCTTGACCAGCTTGTGCAAAAACAGGCTTTTGAACTCATAATGAAGAATGCTCTCATAATGATAGCTGTCGGCAGTGCCATAATGCTGACGCGCTGGGGGCTTGAAGCTGCTAACTGGGTAAAAAAGTTTGAGCTTTCGCAAAAAATAAGCCAGATGATCTGCGATAAAACCTTTGATATTGATTACGATGTTCTGGAAAAGCACGAAACGCTTGATATGATTAAAAAAGCCAAAGACGGAATGAACTCTTCAGGCAGCATCAGGAATTTCTGTGACAATCTTTCGAGCCTTATAGAAAAGGTAATCAGCATTGTTTATTCTGTTGTGATTATTTCGACACTTTTTATTCCAAAACTCTTTGGACCGCAGAAAGGCTTCGGCTTTTTTCTGAATCAGTGGTACAGCGCATTTATTATGCTTTTTGTAATGGTTCTGCATATTGTTGTTTCATATTTTGTGAACAAAAAATCAGCTGCCCTTCAAATGAAATTTTTTGAGCGTAATGTTTCATACAACCGTTATTTTTCATATTGGTTTAATCTTGTTTTTGATTATTCAATTGGAAAATATATCCGGCTTTATAAGATGCAGAAGCTTGTGCTTTCGCGCGTTCAGCAGACTAATGACACGCTTGAAAAGGAATATACCGGCTATCTTCATGAAAATCTTAAAATTACGCTTATCCCTATTCTGTCGGAATTTGTGCTTCAACTGACTTCTTATACTTATGTCGGTTTAAAAGCTGTGTTCAATTTAATCAGCGTGGGCAGTTCTTTGAAATATGTTACTGCCTACAAAATACTTGTTGAATCAATTGCAGGAATTTCAGACACTTTTGTGCAGATGGACGTTCAGAGCAAATATCTTTCGTTCTTCTATGATTATATGCAGATTGAAAACAAGCGCTACGAGGGTACAATTCCTACAGAAAAACGTGATGACAATATTTTTGAAATTGAGTTCCGCGATGTTTCGTTTAAGTATGATAACAGCGAAACTTACGCGCTCCGCCATGTAAACCAGAAAATTACGCTTGGAACAAAAAATGCTGTTGTCGGAAAAAATGGCGCCGGAAAGACTACGTTCATAAAGCTGCTGTGCCGGCTTTATGAGCCGACTGAAGGGCAGATTCTGCTCAATGGCGTGGACATCCGCTACTACGATTATAAAGACTATGCGAAACTCTTTTCGATTGTCTTTCAGGACTATAATCTGTTCTCGTTTCCGCTTGGTGAGAATGTTGCCGCCGCCGCAGATTATGACAGAGAGCGTGTGCTTGAGTGCATAGACAAGGCAGGTTTTTCAGACCGCCTGAACCGGCTTGAAAAAGGACTGGACACAAACCTCTATCAGTATAATGACGAAAACGGTGTCGAGATTTCCGGAGGTGAAGCGCAGAAGCTTGCAATTGCGCGTGCGCTTTATAAAGATGCGCCTTTTGTAATTCTTGATGAACCGACTTCAGCGCTAGACCCTGTTGCTGAGTTTGAAATCTACCAGAACTTTGACAACATGGTAAAAGGCAAAACTTCGATTTATATTTCGCATAGAATGTCGAGCTGCCGTTTCTGCGACAATATCATCGTATTTGACGAAGGGCAGGTAATAGAACAGGGCAGCCATGAAAAGCTTATGTCGAGCGGCGGCTTGTACAGCCAGCTTTGGAATGCACAGGCGCAGTATTATGCATAACGGGTTCATAGGCTGATGAGGACGGCGATGTACACATGCTGTCGGTTTTTGTGTAAGCAAAAAGCGACAGCATGCTAGAGTGCTTTCCGCATAACCAGCATATTGTCTTTTTCTTCTGTTAGAGAAAAACCGGCTTTATCGTAAAGACGTTTAGGGCCGGTAAAGGCGAGACCCTGCATTGCTTCATTCTTAGCAGGATAGGCTTCAACATATTTGTAGCCGTCTAGTTTTGCATCTTCGCAGATTTTTTGCAGCAGCAGGGTCGCAATTCCTTTGCCGCGGTAATCAGGGGAAATTTCAAAACAGACTATGGATTTAATTTCGCCCTTTTTGGTGCAGTAGCCGCAGGCTTCGTCCGGCGGAACATTGGACAAATCAAATTCGCCGACGCGGAAATAATTGAGTCTGTCGTTTGTGTTGCACCAGCCGACTGCAAGGTTATTGTCAAAGACAAGATAACCCTGAACTTCACCTTTTTGAACCATGCGGACAGCAGATTCGCGGAGTGCATTTTTCCAGCCGCTGTCACCGCCACCTAATTCTTCGGCATGTGCAAAAAATTCACGCTGAATTCTTTCGCGGCTCATATTGAAGGCGTTGCAATAACAGGGATAAAACGGTGAACCGTCTGCAAAAGCACGGTTATCAAAAAAATCAAAATAGTCTTCCAGCAGAGCCGGAGAAAGTCGTTTAATTACAAAATCAGGCATTTTTATTCCATAGGCACCAGTTTTTTAAGACTGAAAAATTTCGAGAATTTTTTTATTGATTTCACTGCTTAATTCATGGTTAAGCCCATGACCGGCATCTTTATAGAAGGTTGCGTTCATGCGGTTTCCAAGCAAAGCAGCTTTACCGCCAAGCTTTTCAAACGGGTCTTCTTCGCCTACAAGGTAGACAACCTTTTCACGGAGGGCATCGGCTTCCTGTCGCGTAAATGTCCCGATTTGATGGTACTTCATCGCCATGTTATTAAAGCCCAGAAGCAGTGCCTTATAATGTTCCATTATAGTTTTATTCTGCGTAAAGACGGTGTAGTTTTTCCCGCAAAGTTTTTTGATGAGCTTAGACACGTTCCTGTCAGTAGGGAAAAGCGCTTCAGGCAAAAAGATTTTCATCATTGTTTTTAGATGAACCGACCGTCCGCCCGAATCATTTGTTCCGGCATTTTCGTCTGGCGGAGCTGGAACAGTGCCTGAAATGCTTATTGCCTTTATAACTTTCTCAGGGCGTCTGAGCGTATAGTCTTGAACACGGTAAGCGCCATGCGATACACCGGCAAAAAATGCCTGTTCAAGTTTTAAGCCGTTAAGAATTTCGTCAATCCAGAGTGTATCGTCAAAATCAGCATTATAATTCCCATTAGGCACACTTTTACCCGGGCCGCCGAGTGTATCAACTGCATAAAGCTTAAAATGCTCTGCAAGAAACGCCGCGTTATAAATCCACATTAGAGCAGAATCATCGCCTACACCATGAAAAAGGACAAGCGGCGGTGCACCGTCTTTGCCTGCTTCAATTATATGGGTTGTTCCGTATGAAGTGGCAATGTCTTTTTCAAGAAACGGGCAGCCCCATTCGTTAAGAAGCTTGTCGTAAGTTTCAAGGATAATTTTCTGCTGCTTTTTGGTTCTGTAAATTTTCATTCCGGCTCTCCCGCACTAATTTTACCCTATATTCAGTTTTGCTTTCCAGTAACCGTCTTTCATCATTTCTACACCGAGATATTTGCTGAACCTGCAGAAGGCATCCTGAATAGCGGCAGTTATTTCATCTGTAATTTTTACGTCCGGTTCCCACCACCAGCTTTTAATCTCAAGCGGAGCTTTGCCTTTATTGGGTTCAGGCTCAAAGCGTGCAACAAACTGATTTTTGTACAAAACCGGCAGAACATAATAGCCGAACTTGCGCTTTGCCGCCGGCGTGTAGACTTCCCAAGTGTATTTAAACCCGAAAAGTTCCTCTATCATTCCGCGGTCCCATATAAGGTTGTCAAGCGGCGCGATAAACTGCGCAACATTGTTTTCAGCAGGTTTGTCAAGCAAGTTGGTATCTTCTTTTCTAATATAGAAGATTTCTTTTGAGCCTTCAACCTGAAATTCAAGCAGTTCGCCTTCGTCTATCAATTCGCGGAGAATCTGTGTACGGAGTTTTGAATCTGAAACATAAAAGCCGAGCCACGTACCGCCGTTTTTGTTCCACACCAGCCCCACAGCACCGGTTCTGCGCTTGATGTACCATTTTGCAAAATCGTGTTCGTTTTTGAACGGCTCTGCAGCATTCAAAAGTTCCGGCGGAAAAAGCCTTTCGCTTAAATCATAGACTTTGTGGGTTTTGAGCTTTGAGCTTATGCCAAGCTCACCTGAATGATAAAGATAATCAAGCGCCGCGCTCGAAAGCTTTTTGTGTCCCCATTTGCCTGAATCCACGTTTTCGCCGATGTTGATTTTGGTCGCCGGCTGCGGGCCGTTAGTTCTGATAAAGTCTTTGATTTCATCAAGCAGCTCAAGCGCTGCAAGCGATTTTCTCCAGGTTAGAATGTCCTTAAGCTGCTCAACTGTTTTCTG
>CAMJMF010000139.1 GCA_946406925.1 uncultured Spirochaetales bacterium
GAAGATTTGCATGAACCGCCGTTGTCTTTTACAAGTGCTTCTGCCACGGCCCTCTTCATTGAATGAAGCTCGCCAGTAAAACAGAAAGACTTACCCGCAAGTTTCTGGCTTGCTTTTTGTGCAGTCTGAATTGTTATTGTTCCATTCTGAACAAGAGCAAGCATTTCATCTTTGTTTTCAGCCAGACCGCTTACAAGCGTGTGCGCCGTAATAAGTGCAAAACCAAAAACACCTGTAATCTGCTCTTCTGTTGCATTCAAAAACGAATCTAATGTGTCAAAGCCTGCCGCAACAAGCTTTTCAACCATTGTTATGCCGATTCCTTCAATATCAAAGCCGGCAATAAAAGTTTCAAGATTCATTTTGCGGCTTTTTTCAATTGCGGCAATAACTTTTTTAGCACCCAGAGATTCTTTTTCTTTTTCGCGGCTTTCTTCATTAAGGAAATGCTTTGCAAGTACCTGCTCATTAAGTCTGTACAAATCTGAAATTGACTTTACATCGCCGCTCTCAAAAAGGCTTCTTATAAGCGTAAAGCCTATATCCCTGATTTTTGCCGTATCAATCCATTTTTCAAGCTGATGAAGCACACGCTTTGCACACTGCCTGTTCGGGCAATAAAGCCTTGTGCCTTCGTTTACAAGCTTAGAACCACAAGTGCCGCATTTTTCAGGCAGGCTTATCGGCGTTGTTGAAGCAAACAGCATGCCGTCTTCTGCTTTTTGTGGAACAACAGACTCAATTTTAGGAATTATCTCGCCGCGTTTGGTAACAACTACATGGCTGCCGATTTCAACGCCCAGTTCTTTCATCGTATTCGGGTTTGCAAGGCTTGCTCGCGACACCTTTGTGCCTGCAAGCTCAACAGTGTCAAATTCTGCAACCGGCGTATAAGTTGCGCCGTTCTCGTTCCAGATAACTCGCCGGAGAATAGACACAGCTTCTTCAAGGTTAAACTTAAACGCAATCTGTTTGTCAGGCCTGTTCCGCCTTGCGTCTTCCATGTCAATCTGTCTGTTCTTTATTACAAGCCCGTCAATATCAAAGGGCAGTGTCTTTCTAAGTTCCATCACTTCGGCGCGGTAGTCGATTACGGCTTTTGCGTCTTTGCAGATCTTTACAGGCACAGTCTGAAAACCGGCTTTTTCAAGCCACTGCATTTTTTCAAGTTCGTCACTGAAAGGCGCTTTCTCGCCAAAGTCTGTAAAAAACGCATCGTAGCAGATTATCTCAAGATATTCTGAACCTTCGCCGTCCTTGCGTTTCATCAAACCGTTTGCAGCATTGCGGCAGTTTGCTTTATCAGAAAAATACTGTTTGTGCACGTCATGGCTCATAATAACTTCGCCGCGCACTCCGCCAGAATATTCGCCGTCAAGAACGCTGACAAGCCCTTTCATCTTGAGCACGTTCTTTGTAATGTCATCACCGACTGTGCCGTCACCGCGCGTAACAGCTTTTAAGAACCTGCCGTTCTCATACTGAAGCTCAAGGCTTGCGCCGTCAAGCTTGTACTCAACAAGATATTCTTCGTATTTGTGTTTATCTGCCCAGGCAAGAAACTGGTCTGCGTCAGCAGCTTTTTCCTGGCTGCCCATCGGAATTTTGTGCTGCGCCTTTTCAAAGATGCCGCCAGAAACAATCTGATCAGACGTGTCAGAGCCAATTTTCTGCAGCAGAGGATGGTCAGGCGCGAGCTGCTTTAATTCGTCCCACAATGCGTCAAATTCAGCATCAGAGATTTCAGCTTCGCCTGTATAATAAGACTTCTGATATTTTTCAATGAGTTCAGCAAGTTCTTTTATTCGTTTTATGTCAGCCATATTACTCCGCTTTTTCAAATATGAGTTCGCGGATCTCACGGTCAGCAGAAAGTCCTTTCTGCTCAAAGCGTGTCTCCGGACGCCATTCCTGATGAGGTGCGTAAGACTCGTAGCGGTTTACAAGCCCTTCTGTCTGCGAAAGCTCTTCAAGGGCAAATTCTGCATAGGGTTCCCAGTCTGTCGCCATGTAGATATAGCCGCCGGTGGCAAGCTTTGATGCAAGCAGGTTTGTTCTAGGTCTCTGCATAAGGCGGCGTTTGTGGTGCTTCTTTTTTGGCCATGGATCCGGAAAAAAAACGTGGAACGCCGCAACAGAATTATCCGGCAGCATTGTCTCAAGCACTTCCATTGCATCGTGCTGAATTATATAAAGATTGTGCAGATCTTTGTTTCTAATTTCACCAAGAAGTTTGCCCACGCCCGGAGTATGAACCTCAATGCCAATGTAATTCTTGTCAGGATTTTGTTCCGCAATGATTGCGGTTGCCTTACCCATGCCGAAGCCGATTTCAACTATTACAGGATTTGTGTTGTCAAAGACATCAATAAAATTGAGTTTGGTCTGCATATACGGAATACACCAGTGCCCAGACAATTCATCATAATCACGCTGCTGGGCTTCTGTCATGCGACCCTGACGAAGCACAAAAGTTTTGATTGCACGGTGAACGGGCTGTTGACTATCTTCCATAATTTTCCTTAAAGAATTTTCCTTTATTTTTGAGTTTTTCCGGCTAAAGCAAGCGGAGGCGAAAGAACGGCAAATGACTTGTCTTTTGCAAACCACAAAGTTCTGGCTGTTACCGCATTCTGTATGGTCTTTGCATACTCGTTTATGTCAGGAACATCAGTTTTCAGCGTGCAATTGAGCAGCGTACCGTCCTTATCATAGAACACTATATACTGTTGCGAAACTTTTTGATAGTCCTCTGCATTTAAAAAGGACTTGTAATCAAGTGTCAAAAGCTCTTTAGGATAAGACAAATTGAAGGTACGCTCTACTGTCTGCGAGTCAGCGTCTACAGCAGTCAGCTTTATTCTTCCGTTTGGCAGAATTAATCTGCCCGGCACGCACAAAGCCGAAGTACCTGCCCACTTTCCGTTAGAAGAATAAACATACTGAAAGTCAGTAACTGTCCAGGTGAAGCCGCCCGTTTCTGAATTAATCTGCAAAAGCTTAAGATAGCCTATTTCATTAGAGGTTCTTACATAAGCCCCAAGATGAAACGACGGAGCTGATGATTCTCTTTCATAAGAGAAAACCGGGCAGACCACAGAGTTTACTATTTCCAGCTTGTTCTGTGTGCAAGAAAAAAAGCACAGCACACACGCACACAGAACACATAGGGAATAACGCATTTAGAAGTTAAAACTCAAAGTAATAACAGTCAAATCGTTTGTAGAAAACTGATTAACGATAGAATCAAATTTTACGTTTACTTTTTGACATGCTTCACTTAAATATGAAAGATAATACAAACCAAGACTTGAATCATCCTGACCTGTAGCATCGCTGTTGTAGAAATCTATAAGCGATTTATCTTTTGAAGAAGCAACTTTTGTCTTGTCTACGTTCTGTTTAATTTCATCGTAGACGTCTTCTTTGTTATAAAGCGTAATCTGAAGACGGTTCTGCATACCGATAGAATTAGACGAACCGCCGCCGAAACGCCATGAAATAGAAACAAATTCGCGTTTACGGGTTATTTCGCTGATAATCTTCTTTCTGATTTCAGGGTCATAAATTGCAGTTGTCTCATCCATGATGCCGCGGTACATAACCTTGGCTTCTTTTCTGAAGTTGTTGTTCTCACTGTTAATTGCAAGTTCCATCAACATGAGCGCAATGTATTCTGCAATCTGGCTTTTTTCCATAAAGTCCTGTAAAGCCGGCTGCACAATTTTCTGAATAATCGCAAAGTCATCGCCTTTAAAGAAGCGCAGAATCAGATACCATGAATAAAGGCTTAAGTTGTCGAGATATTTCTCTGAAAGCAGCAGGTACACATTCTTTTCTTCGATAGTAATGTCTTTGCGTGCCATAATCTTGGCGCGTACCGGCTTAAGAAGCTCCTCTTTTGCTGTCTGATACTGTTTTTCCATTACGAGCATTTTTGCGCGCAATGTGGCGATTGGCATTTCAGTCTTAGAATCGAACATGTGAGATGGATTCAGTCTGTTGTATTTTTTAATTACTTCCGTTTCAAAAATTTGGCTTAAAACAAGCTTGTCCATCTGCTTGTACAAAACGCCGTAAACAGTAAGCTTTGACAAGTCAAGAATATCCTGCCTTGAAGAAGAAAATTCCGGCATAGATATTTCAAGCTGCTTGATATAATCTGCAAGAAACATGCGCTGCAAAATAGACGGTGAAATTGTAGATGTTTCAATACCGAATTCTTCAGTATTATCAGCCAAACGCATTCGCTTCAGCTTGGTTCTCTTATTGATAAACTGGCTTGAACCTTCCTGAGTAAAAATAATGCGTAAAGGTAAAGATAAAGTAGCTTTTTTTGACGCTGCAGACATTTGAAATCCTAAAATATTATTTTATAAGCGGCAGAAATAACATGTTGCCTTAATTATTGCCTAAGGTAATAATACACCATTTTCTCCATTTTGAAAACAAGTTTTTGATATTTTTGAATATATTGAAAGTAGTTTCACATTTTGATATGTTTTAAACATGCTTATGACACAATTCAAACGGCTGTTATTCTGTTTTATTGTTTCTTTTATTCTCTTTAATTCCAGCATATTTCCTCAAATGAGAACTTCTCACATAGACTCAGACAGTATATACAGTTTTTTTGAATCTAAAGGCGTAAAACCGCAGGTTCTTCCGAACAAATCTAAAAACACAGTTTTTCCATACAACATAATTCTAGATTTTCCAAATAAAGAAGCGCTTCTCTCACCGAATTCTGAAAGCGAAAAAGAGAGCAAAACCTTAATAATTGCGGCAGCTCAGGAAGACATTCCACTGTTTTTAGACGAACTGTCTTCATATGTGGAATATCTGAAAAGTGCCCCGCCCCCAATCAATGTGAAAATAGTGCTTACCGCAGGCGATACTTCCGCAGTCCGCATGCCGGGCACAATGCAGACACAGACTCTAGAAGGAACAAACGTATTTCTTGCGAGTCTTGATTCATCAAAGCAGTACACCGCGCTTCTGCTGAACATAAGAAGCATAATGATGACAAGAACCAGAAATATTCTGGTTACGCCTGGAATTCCTTTTAAGGCTGTTCCCTCATGGCTTCTTGAATCTATAATTGAGTCCTGCAAAAAAAAGAATATTCCTCTTAAAGTTGACGGTCTTTTTATTTCGTTTTACCGCGCCGGCCTGATACAGGCAAACCCAAAACTTGAGGCGTATTTTAACGAAAACATACCGGCTGTTCTTATAGAAAGCTCATCAACCGACATTTTTGACGCGCTTCCGGCTCTGACACAATCTATATCTGAATCAGCCCAAAAAGAATGGGATTATCACTATAGTATGATTACCGTCGGGGAAAAGACCGTCTTTATTCCAGAAGTTGTTCTGTTAATCATTCTGCTTGTAACAACAGCCGCTACTCTATTATATTTGTGCATTTTTTCGCTCTTTGTAAGAAAAAACATTATGACGCACATAAGCGCAATGAAAAAATCATGGTATCTGCTGCCAATGATGATTCTCATTACATGGCTTTTGTTTTATGCAGCCCAGCTGCTTGCAAAACAATTATACCCAAACTGGTTCTTTCATCTTTTTGGGGCATGTATTCTGAAAGCTTCGCTTGCATTTCTGCTTTTTGCTATTATTGCTTTATTCCACAGGCTGATTCCGCTGCCTACAAATGATTTTGCCTATGCCTGGCTTTTGGTAATAATCTGTTTAGCAAATCTTTTTATTTTTTCGTCTTTTGACCTTTCGCTGCTTTTAATTTTTGACACCGAGCTGATAATATCCTTGATTTTCCTGAAAATTAAGCATATTTTCCCGATGCTCATAATCGGCTTAATAATGGTTCTGCCTATTGCGTTCATTGCATTTGCAATTTTTACAATGCCGCGCCAGAACATTCTTTACAGATTTTTTAATGCCTCTCTGGCTGAAAATGCACTCATTTCATTTCTGCTTCTTCCTGTTGAATTCACATGGGTGCGCATAATTGCAAAGCTCGGCATTTTAGGAAAAAACCTCCGCAACAGACATTTTCCATATATCATAAGCGTTGCAATCTTTTTGACGGCGGCAGTTTCAGCTGTAATTGTCTTTCAAAACAACCGCAGCCAGAGGTTTACTTTTTCTTCACAGGCAAGAAGCGAATTTCCAAAGGCGAACGCTCTTGACTTTAATGTTTCGCGCTCAAAAATCATGAACCGAAACAGAATTGACCTTCAGATTAATTCAAGCGAAATGTTTCTCAAGCTGGACATAAAAGTTTCTGCTGAAAACGGAATTGCAATATACGACGCTAATTTTCCATTTCAAGCTTTGAACGGCAATCATGAAGCTTCATTTATTCTTGGCGATTATCCGCCAAACCCGTTTGTTGTTCAATTCACATGCGAGAACAATATTCCTATACAAATTGAAGTGACCGCATATTTAAAGACGAAAGAATCGGGCACTGTTCAGGAAACTAAGACACTGACGGTTGAACCAATCGGAGTAAACTGATGTTTCTTCATGTAGACCTCGACGCATTTTTTGCGTCTGTCGAACAGCTAGATTTTCCGCAATACAGGGGAAAGCCCGTAATAGTCGGCGGCGACCCGGATTCGCGCCGGAGTATTGTCTCAACCTGCTCTTATGAAGCGCGGAAATTCGGAGTGCATTCAGCAATGAGCGCGGCACAGGCAAAATTATTGTGCCCTGACGGCATTTTCTTAAGAGGACGCATGGGCCGCTACCACGAAAAATCCAAAGAAGTCATGAGCATTTTTGATAACTTTTCGCCCGATGTCCAGCAGATGTCAATCGACGAAGCTTTTATTGATTTAACCGGAACAGAGCGACTTTTCGGTCCGCCTGAAAAAACAGCGCTGCGGCTTAAAGAAGAGGTAAAACAGCGCACAGGGCTGACCGTTTCTGTCGGGCTTGCCTCAAATAAATATGTTGCAAAGGTTGCTTCAGGGCTTTCTAAGCCAGACGGTTTTTGTTTTGTTAAGCCGGGTGAAGAAGCCGCTTTTATGCAGTCACTTCCTTTAGAAAAGCTTTGGGGCGCCGGTCCAAAAACATTGAATAAGCTTAAAGAGTCGGGGTTCTTTTCTATAAAAGAAATTGCAAACGTTTCAGAAGAAGCACTTCAAAAAGTGTTCGGCAATTCGGGCGGCACATTTCTGTTTAATGCCAGCCACGGTCTTGCCGCAGAAACATTCAACACAGAGTCAAAGAACCATTCAATAAGCGCGGAACACACCTACCCTTATGATTTGACTGACCCATATGTTATAGAAACTGCATTGATGCAGCTCTGCGAAGAAGTGCGCTTTAGAACAGAAACAGAGGGCTATTACAGCAAGACTGTTCACCTCAAAATAAGATACGGCGATTTTTCCACAACAGGAATTCAAAAGACGTTTCAGTCTGACGTAGATACGTTTGATTTTCTTTTTAAGGCAGTAAAAGAGCTTTTTTACTCAAAATGGCACAAAGGATACGGAATAAGACTGCTCGGCGTCTGTATGCAGAACTGCATGAAAACGCCTGACACACAGGGCGAGCTTTTCGATTTTGGCAACAAGAACCTGCGCAAGCTTGAGCAGACAATTATCAGCCACAACTCAAAGAAAAATGTTCCCAAAATTCAAAAAGCGCGGCTGCTTCCGCGGGCTGCTCCAAAAACAGAAGATTGAGCCGGTTTCAAAAGCTACTGCATTCTAAAACCAGCCCTATTCTACAGCTTAACGGATTTTGAAATAATATCTGTCGATGTACAGAATTCTATTGTTAGCCTTTTTCCACAATGTGCTTGAAGGGTATCTG
>CAMJMF010000140.1 GCA_946406925.1 uncultured Spirochaetales bacterium
GCCTGAAAAATTGCTGACCTGTTCGAAAACTAACCGAGTTTCCGAACAGGTCTAATATTCAGCCGTTCAAACTTTTTCAAGCAAGAGCCTGCACAATACGGTGCAGGCTTTTTTTTGTGCTTTTCTTGAAATGAGTTTTATGATACAATTTTAAGCTGTGGAAACTTCAGAGAAGAAAGAAGAAATAGTATTTACACCTGTAGCTCTCGATGAATTTTTCGAA
The DNA here is from genome assembly GCA_946406925.1 of uncultured Spirochaetales bacterium. Taxonomy (GTDB): domain Bacteria; phylum Spirochaetota; class Spirochaetia; order Treponematales; family Treponemataceae; genus UBA1240. Next base: position 224 of record CAMJMF010000140.1, read on the forward strand.
GATGAACAGTATGCTCAAAAAATTGATGAGTATAATACCAACATTATTATACTTACGCCCAAAGAGCGTAAACTCGTCAATATGGTATTTGAGCGGCTTAGAACCACTGCGCCAGAAGCACTTGAAAATCTTGCAGCGCGCATAAGCGACCTTGAACGGCTTACAGCCACAATCGCGCGGTTCCCTTCTTTGATGCAGCGGCAGGTCATTGCCGGGCAGGAAGTACGCACACAGGAATCGCTTATACACGCGCTTCTCGACTTCCGCAACGGAGACCGAATGCTCCACCTGCCTACAAAGGCTATTCTTGGTAAAGGATTCCTTGTAGCTAAATTCCACACTTTCGTGGCGATTTCTAAAACAGCAAGAAACCAGCATTTTCCGCGCGTAGAGCTTGAACAGCTGCGCTCTGCAACTCTTGCAATTATGTTTACGATTATGGCAGAAGACGTTTATCTTTCTCTGCTGGAAGATACTTCCATTTCACTAGATATACGCGAACAGATTGCAACTTCACTGATAATACTTTGGGAACACCGAAGCGACCAGACTGTAGCCGACATTGCGCCGGTTCTTGAAGCCGTATGGCTTGCAAGAGACAAGATTGTTCCGGCTTTCGGTACAATGGTCGGCACAAGCGAACTGCTGAGACTCACAATCGAGCTTGACGAGCAGTGGACTTCGTTTATCAAGAACAGGCTTGAAGACCCCGATGTTTCAAAAGCACTTGAGGAATTCCTTTTTGGTCTGTCTTTTGAGCAGATAAACTTATTGAAAGAAAAAATCAAAGAACAGAAGTATCTTTCGATAAGCAGAGACGACGTATATGCCCTGCTTGGCGAACACACTCCGGTTGACATTGAATTTGACCCGCGTAACTTTTATTTACGCTACACTATAAGACGCGATAATGCACGCGCCAGAACCAGAATGAACAAAGAAGGCCCGCATAAGACGCTTGAAGACCACTTTGTTAAGTTCATTCTGGAACAGAACAAGGAAAAACAACACAACGACGCTTATGCCAGATAAAAATGCACCTGAAAAAAAGCCATTCCGCTTCGGCGAAAAATTAAGACAAGTACGTGAAAGAAAAGGGCTTACTCTGAAAGTTGTTGCACAACAGGCAGGAGTAAGCGAAAGTCTCGTATCGCAGATTGAGCGCAACAAGGTTTCGCCTGCAATAGACACACTGCTTGCACTTGCAGATGTTCTTGATATAAGCCTTGAATATCTTTTTGAGGAATACCGCCCGTCCCGCCCGGTAAGAGTTATTACCGCCGGAAACAGGCGTAAGCTTGCCGAAGCTGACATAACCTATGAAGAGATTACTCAGCCTGCCGAGAGCGACGGACACCACGCTCTTGAATCTTACATTATAACGATTCCGCCGAAATCACAGACTCACCGCGGTTCTTACGGCCACCCTGGAAGAGAATTCGGCTACATAATGGAAGGCACAGCAACGCTTCAATATGAAACAGTCTCTTATACATTGAACGAAGGCGACAGCGTTTCTTTTGCGGCATCTTCTCCGCATGTGCTGACAAACACAAGCGACAAAACTCTGCGAGCACTGTGGGTCGTTACACCGCCACAGAGATTTATCTAGCTTAAGGGAAAGGGCAAACCCCTTCATCCGAGGCGCGGTTTTCCCTTTCCCTTAAACCCTTTCCTTTTCCGGCACGGCTTAGGGCTACCGCCCTAAGAACCTGGGTTAATCTGCAGAATTTGCTTTTGTACAAAGACTGCCGGTTTTTGCTTTTTGTACACGGCACTCTGTGTTATCGTTCATCTTCAGAATTTGAAATTTTATACTTATTTTTCCACAAATCCATTCCAGAGAAGCAATCGTTGAGCACAGTTTCTTGGCTTTCTAAATGCCAGTCTTTTTTATTGTTTTCAAAATAAGTTTTCAAATAACTTTCATCCATATGCCAATGGCCATGAATTGCTGTAACACATGTATCTGAATATTTTGAACCGGCATATACATCTTTTATTGTAATCTTAATTTTTTCCGCCGGTTCATCAAGCGGAATGTATTTGAAATAAACGCGGTCTTCAAATTCCGCAGTCTGCTTTTTGCCCGTTTCAAGATTTTCAATTTCGATTTCTTTGAGACGCGAATTTTCTTTATAAAGCTTTAAGTTCTGTTCTTCAACATAACCATTTAAAATCGAAAAACCAATTACAGGTGAATTATATTCGATAGTAATTGTTTCTCCGGTTCCGTTTTCTGCTGCACCTTCAACCCATGGCAAATGTTCCCAATTCCAAGAATAAACACGGTCAAGATAAATAATACCTTTATAAAGATTGTCTGGGGAATATTTTACTTCCCGTCCATTAATTTTTTCAGTTAAAAAAGAAGAAGCAGTGATTTCTTTTAAATTTTTTGCAGCAGCTAAAGGAAATCCTGAATTGTCACTTTCAGGATACTGTATTTCCCCATCAATTTTAAATTGAGAAAAATTAAATACAAACATATTTATATCACTGTCAACAATAGTTACTTTTTTATTCTTATAATTAAATTTCAAATATCCATCTTTATCAACAAAAAAGACAGATTTATCAAGTTTTGCATATTCACCCACATAAGGAAGAATTAAAAAAGCTTCTTCATTATTGTAACAGATAAAAGCTGTAGGCTCTTCATCAGTTCCAGAAAGAACGACACTCCTTAGTTCATCAGCAAAAACAAAAAACGAGCACAACAAAATCAAAATTATCGATGAAACTAATTTTTTCATATCTTTTCTCCAATATTTTGCGCTGGCTGTGCGGGCTAGGCACAGCCTTTACAGGAACTTCTTGTACTTCTTTTCAAAGTCTTTGATGAGCTTATACTCGATTGAGTCTACAAGCGCAAGCCAAGAGGCTTCGATGATGTCGGTTGAAACGCCGACGGTTGTCCAGTCTTCCATGCTGTCAGAGCTTTCAATTAAAACCCTTACTTTTGAAGCCGTAGCACTCTGCAAGTCAAGAACACGAACCTTGTAGTCAGTGAGCCTTATCATAGAGACATTCGGATAAAAGCGCTCAAGCGCCTTTCTGAGCGCGGTATCAAGAGCATGAACAGGACCGGCACCCTCGCCTGCCGTTATCTCAATCTGATTATCTACCTCAATTTTAATCTGTGCAAACGAGCATGCCGCACCGTTGTGCATAGACTGCTCGCCCATAGTCTTATAATAATGCAGTTTGAAAAACGGCTGGTATTTTCCGATTATCTTGCGGACAAGCAGCTCGAAACTTCCGTCTGCGCCCTCAAATTTGTAGCCGTCATGCTCAAGCTGCTTAACCTTTGCCACAATCTCTGAAACAACAGGCGAGCTTTTGGTTATATTCGTGTCAAATTTGCGGATTTTCTCTATAATAAGCGAACGTCCGGCGACTTCGCTCATCAAAAAGACGCGTTCGTTGCCTACGCTTTCCGGCGGAATATGTTCATAGGCAAAAGGATTTTTTGTAACTGCATCGATATGCATTCCGGCTTTATGCGCAAATGCGTTTGTGCCGACATAAGGCATACTGCTGTCAAGGCTTATGTTTGCAATTTCAGCAAGGCGGCGCACTGTTGAAGTAAGTTCAACAATCTTACCTTCCGGCAGACACTTCATGCCGCATTTCAGCTCAAGATCGGCAATAACTGTTGAAAGATTTGCATTGCCGGTGCGTTCGCCAAAACCGAGCATTACACCCTGAACCAGAGAAACGCCGCCCTCAACAGCCATAAGCGTGTTTGCAACCGCAAGGCCGCAGTCATTGTGCGTATGTATTCCTATCTGAATCGGCGAAAGCGAGTGCTTGCGGCAAAACCCCTCAAAATAAGCCACAACCTCTTTTGTTATTGAAAGCACCGCAAGCGGCATAGAACCGCCCTTTGTGTCACACAACGTAATTGAAGAAACAGCGCCGAGAGCCGCCGCTTCTAGCGTTTTAAGCGCGTAGTCTTTGTTGCCCTGCCAGCCTGCAAAAAAGTGTTCCGCATCAAAATGAACGGTACGGCCGGCAGCAGCAAGAAACTGTACAGTTTCTTTAATCATGTTCAGATTGTCTTCAAGGCTGGTCTTTAGAATATCTGTTACCTGAAAATCCCATGATTTTCCGAAAATCACAATGTTTTCTGTTTCTGCGGCAAGCAGACTTTGAAGCTGCCTGTCTTCCTGCGGCTTTAAGTCTTTGCGCCTTGTTGAACCGAATGCGGCAATCTTTGAATGCCCAAGCTCTAATTTCTGTGCAAGCTGAAAAAACTCAAGGTCTTTCGGATTTGAATCAGGGTTTCCGGCTTCTATAAGGTCAACGCCGAGTGCGTCCAAAGTTTGTACAATATGAATTTTGTCCTGCACCGAAAAACTGATACCCTCGCCCTGAGCGCCGTCCCGAAGTGTAGAATCGAGTACTGTTATTTTTCGAGCTTCTGCCATTGTACAAACCTCCGCTTTTTGTACATTTCAGCATTTTTCACATGGAATGTCAATTTACCCACATCTGCATTTCCCTATTAGCTAAACCAGATTTGCGGCGGAAAAGCTGTAGAAGCTTTCGCGGGCAATTATCAGGTGGTCAAGCAGGTTTATGCCTAAGAGGTCGGCACACTCTTTTAGGCGCGCAGTTATCTCTATATCACTGTCAGAAGGCTCGGTTCTGCCAGACGGATGGTTGTGGCAGATGATTATTGCCGCGGCATGATCTTTAAGCACATCTACAAAAACCTCTCTTGGATGAATAAGCGAGCGGTTGAGCGAACCGACGCTGATTTCTCTTATCTTTATGATTTCATGTGCTCCGTTCAGGCTTACACACAAGAAATGCTCGCGCGTTTCAAGCGTATAATGCTGCACAAGAGGTATCAAATCCTTTGGCGTCTTTATTATTGTTCCACCCGGCCCGTAATTGCGCCGCCCAAGCTCAAGGCTTGCCATGATGGCGGCAGCCTTTCCCAGAGAAATGCCTTTTATGCACTTCAACTCAAAAAAAAGACACTCGGGATCTGTACGTGCAATGCATGAAATAACTTCTTTGGCTATTGAAGCTAAGCTGCGGTCTTTTGTGCCTGTGCCTAGAATGAGCATAACCAGCTCTTCGGTAGTTGCATTTTCAATGCCCTCTTTCCAAACTCTTTCGCGAATATCTAATTTTTTATTCTCACAATCGTCAGACAAGTTACCGATACTAGAGAAGACAGCAGATTGGTCTAATGAAATCATTAAATCCTCCTGCATATATATAGAAAATATCTATCTTTTTTCCGTCAATTTTTGACAGAAATATTGTAAAACTTTTAGAGGTCTCGTTCATGAAATTACGAACAGTCGGATTGTTTGCGCTGATGGTTGCAGCTGTGCTTATGCTTAACAGCTGTAAGTCAACCAAAAAAGTAAAAACTGTTGATCCAGCAGAAAACGCAGAGTCTGTTGAAACAGAAGTTTTTACCGCTACAGAAGAAACTTTTGATGATACACCTGCACCGGACGCACCTGCCGGTGAAGATGATTATTATTACGATGATACAGAAGAAGTTTTTGTTGACGTTAACGAAAATGATTATATGTACGTTGACGACAAAGATGACTACAGCGATATTTATTCAAGCTATGATCATTTTGACTCTGAATTTATTGAAACAGGCTATGATGATTCATTAGTCAACAACGACTACTCTGACGATTATCCGGCAGAAAAGACAGAAGTTGCAGCGGCAACTACAACACCTGCAGCACAGACAACTGCTCCTGCAGCAGAAACAAAGCCTGTTGAAGAAACTGCAAAGCCGGCAGAAACAGCCGCTGCTTCTACAGCTGCATCAAGCACCACAGACGGCAAGAAAGGCACTGTATCAAGCGGCTCATTCTACATTGATTACAACAGCCCTGAATACAGCGACTACAGCGGCTATGATTACGGCGACAAATCATACAACGAAACATTGCAGAAATTCGGGCCTGCCTCATTCCCTTCTGACAAGATTATGGCAAAAGGCAGAAAGAGCGCAAAACAGCTTTACAACTACTTTGCGTCAAAGAACCCTAAAGGCGACTTGCAGCGCGCATGGGTTCTGGCACAGCTTTATATCGAAGAATGTGCTTATGAGGGTGTAAACTCTGACCTGGCATTTGTACAGATGTGCCATGAAACAGGCTTCTTGCGCTTCGGCAATCTTGTTACACCGGATATGAACAACTTCTGCGGTTTGGGTTCTGTCTCAAAAGCAAATCCGGGTCACCGCTTTGCAACAGACAGAGAAGGCGTCCGCGCCCACGTTCAGCACTTGCAGGCTTATGGTTCTACCAAAAACCTTAACGGCACGCTGATTGACCCAAGATACAAGTACGTTAAGCCGAGAGGAAAAGCCAAGACGCTGGCAGGCTTAACCGGTACATGGGCGGCAGATCCAAACTATGACCGGAAAATATATTCCTTCATGAAGGAACTTGCACACTTCTAAAGAAAAAGCCCGATGACAATCATCGGGCTTTTTTGTTGTTCTATTTTTTAGTCTAATTCTCTCAGCAGATTGTTGTACCAATAAACGGCTTGTCATCCAAAATATTCCGGATATTTTCAATATTTTTGCCGCCGGCACAGATTACCGAAAGACCGGCTGCTTCTGCCTTTTTGCTTGCAATCGGGTCAAACGGACAGTTTTTGCCAGGAACCCATTCATCACCGACCATTTTTCTAAAATCAGCCCAGCTTATTTTATCAAGCGGCTTTGCATCCGGGTTTTTCTTAGGATCGTCTGTATAGACTTTTTCTATATTCGAAAGATTTACAACGGTTTTTGCACCAAAGCGCTCGGCAAGATAAACAGCATCAGTATCTGTTGAAAAGCCTGGTTTCCAGCCTGCTGCAACAAGCACGCGCCCTGTAAAATCCTTGCATTGTGTCGGATCATAAACAACAGGTTCTTTGCACAAATCAGAGAAAATTGCGCGCAGAAGCTGTGCGTTAAGGCGTGTTGCCATAATTCCAATCCAGTCAGCTTCATCTGCGTTAGACGGCACTTCACCGTCATTTACAGCCTTATATGCATTCTGATATGCGCGTGCAGGGCCGCCGCCGCCAACTACAAGAATCAATTTATGTGAAGAATCTTCTTTAAGCCATTCCCTAACAAGCAATGCAAATTTCTTTAAAAATTCAGAATCCGGCTTTTCAGGTGCCACAATCGAACCACCAACAGATAATACCTTTACCATAACAACCTCTTGATAAAAAACTAAGCTAATGCCGGACAGCTCAAAACAGCATGTTCAGCATAACTTTGTATTTGTCTTTATGAACGTGTTCGAAAACTTCAGTTTTTCGAACACGAACTTTAGTAAATCGCAATTTTGTAAGGCTTTAGCCTGAAAAATTGCTGACCTGTTCGAAAACTAAC
>CAMJMF010000141.1 GCA_946406925.1 uncultured Spirochaetales bacterium
ATAAAGATTCATATAAAAGATATTTTTATGATTCAAAAGATGACAGAATAAAATTTGATGCAGATGCTAATACTTATACGCCAATAACTATAGAATGGATTGATAAAATTACTGAAGAAGATATAAGACAGCTTGCAGATGCCATAAAACAATATTTTAATGATTATAAAAAATTTCCAGAAAGATGGTTTGATGTAGTTCCTGAATATTTGGCATCTTTTCCAACAACTCTAGAACCTAGATATTTAGCTGATGGAAAAGTGCAAGTTGCCAATTTTAATGTCTTTTATCATTTTCAGAATCCAGTAAAAGACGATGAAACTGAGTTTGCACAATATTATAATATATATTTCACATATTATGATTTTTTTATTTTTAACAGTGATTTTTGGTATTCTTCCGAACGCAAAAAATGGAATGTTTCTGATTAATCAGAGATTATCCGCAATCATCAAATTTTCCGCCATTTTCATCAAGAATGAGGTGAATTCATCATGGAATGAACCAAAATCATCATGGAATGGACTAAGTTCGTCAAGGAACGGGGTTTTTCCGTGACAGAATGAGGTGATTCTGTCATAGAAAAAGTATATTCCGTCAAGAATGAAGTGTTTCCATGACAGAATGGGCTGATTCTGTCATGGAACGGGGTTCTTCCGTGACAGAATGAGGTGATTCTGTCAGAGAATGGGCACATTCCTTCAAAGAATGGGGTGCTTCCGTGACAGAATGTGCTCATTCCGTCAGTGAATGAGGTCATTCCTTCACGAATGAGGTTTTTCCATGACATAATGTGCTCTTTTCGCATGAGCTTATTCCAAAAACAAAGATTATCCGGCGAAAACCGGGTTTGCGATTGGGCTTTAGCTACGGAATAAGCAAATTCGGCAAACCCTGCTAGTTTACGCTTCGCGAAAACTAGCGACAGCTTTGTACACAGGGCAAAACCGGCAGTCTTTGTGTAAAGCTCAATTATTGCAGATTAATCTGGGGTTTTTAGGGGTGTCCCCTAAACGCTGCTGGAAAAAAGAGGGGTTTAAGGGGAGAAAAGAACCCGCTTGCGAGTAGAGGTTCTTGTCTCCCCTTAAAAAAGTTCCGGCAATTTCAATTGCCAAATTTATGCTTGAAAAGTTTTTTATATATCAATAGACTTACCCCATGGAAAAGCTGATTGTAAAAGGTGCCAGGGAGCACAATTTAAAAAATATAGATGTTGAAATTCCAAGAGACAAGCTTGTAGTTATTTCAGGACTTTCGGGTTCTGGCAAAAGTTCACTTGCTTTTGATACAATTTTTGCTGAAGGTCAGCGGCGCTATGTAGAAAGCCTTTCTGCTTATGCCCGCCAGTTTTTGGGCCGCATGGACAAGCCCGATGTAGATTATATAGAAGGACTTTCGCCAGCAATTTCAATTGAACAGAAAACAACACATAAAAATCCGCGTTCTACAGTTGGAACGGTAACAGAGATTTACGATTATTACAGGCTGCTTTATGCAAGAATCGGCAAGCCGCATTGCCCTGTCTGCGGCAAAGAAATCAACGAACAGTCTACAGACCAGATAATAGACGCAATCATGAACCTTGGCGAAGGCGCAAGAGTGCAGATTCTCGCGCCAGTTATAAGAGGCAAGAAGGGTGAGCACACCAAAATATTGGACGATGCGCGTAAAGCCGGTTATGTCCGCGCCCGCATCGACGGTCTTATGGTAGAGCTTGAAGATTCCATAAAACTTGATAAGCAGAAAAAACATACAATTGAGCTGGTCATTGACCGCATAATCATAAAAGAAGGAATCCGTAAGCGTCTTGCAGATTCTGTAGAAGCCGCGCTTGCCGCTTCAAACGGAATTCTTCTTGCTGTTCAGCAGATTCCGCTTGACGCTGCTGATGCTGACGGAAAGCCGAAATTTGCTGAAAAAGAGACATTTTTCTCTCAAAAGAACAGCTGCCCTGATTGCGGCGTGTCTCTGCCGGAACTTCAGCCGCGGCTTTTTTCGTTCAACAATCCGTTCGGTGCCTGCCCTGAATGCACAGGTCTTGGCGAGAAAATGGAATTCAGCGAAGAATTGATTGTGCCTGATAAGTCAAAGACTCTGAACGAAGATGCAATTCAAGGTTTTAATGTTGATTCAAACTGGAATAACTGCCGGATTTCGGCACTGGCAGAAAAGCTCGGCTTTGATTTTGACACGCCGCTTGAAAAGCTTACAGATGCGCAGTACAACGCGCTGATGCACGGGTATTCTGAGCCGCTTCACTTTGTCTACACAAGACAGGACGGCACCGGCGTTTCAGATTTTAACCAGGCTTGGCCGGGCGTTATGCCCGAATTTAAGCGGCGTTATGCTGAGTCTTTCTCTGATTCTCAGCGTGAGCGGCTTGAGCTTTTGATGAGCAGATGTACATGCAAAAGCTGCGGCGGAAAAAGGCTGAGACCTGAAGCACTGGCTGTAACTGTAGGCGGCAAGACAATTTATGAGCTTACGCAGCTTTCTGTAGATGCTTCAATAAAATTTTTTGAAGAGCTTGTGCTTTCAGAAAACGAAAAGAAAATAGCTGCTCAAATTGAAAAAGAAATAAAGAACCGCCTTATGTTCCTTAAAAATGTAGGGCTAAATTATCTTACACTTGAACGTCATGCCGCAACACTTTCCGGCGGAGAAGCACAGCGCATAAGACTTGCAACTCAGATAGGCGCAAGTCTTGTCGGCGTCTTGTACATTCTTGACGAGCCTTCAATCGGGCTTCATCAGCGTGACAATCAGCGGCTGATAGATACTCTGCTTTATCTTAGAGATTTGGGAAACACCCTGATTGTTGTAGAGCATGACGAGCAGACGCTTAGAACGGCGGATTATCTTATTGACCTTGGGCCCGGAGCCGGAGTTCATGGCGGCAATATTGTTGCGGCTGGTACGCCGGACGAAGTTGCAAAGGTTAAAGACAGCGTAACTGGCCAATATCTTGCAGGAACGCTCCGCATGAAGCTTCCGGCTGAAAGGCGGAAAGGCAACGGCAATTTCCTTTCGATAAACAACGTAAGCGAGCACAACCTCAAAAATATCAGCGTAAAAATTCCGCTTGGCGCACTTACATGCATTACTGGTGTTTCAGGCTCTGGCAAATCTACGCTTTTAAGCGACGTAATCTGGCCTTCATGCTCAAACAAGCTTATGCGCTCCAATCTGCCGGTCGGCGCTTATGAATCTATAGAAGGCCTTGAAAATATTGATAAGGTAATTAACATCGATCAGAGCCCGATCGGGCGTACGCCGCGCTCAAATCCTGCAACTTATGTCGGTGTCTTCAACTCTATAAGAGATTTGTACGCAAGTCTGCCTGATGCAAAGGCGCGCGGCTACACTGCCGGCCGTTTCAGTTTTAACGTTAAGGGCGGCCGCTGCGAAAACTGCCAGGGTGCAGGAACTATAACAATTGAGATGAACTTTCTCTCTGATGTTTATATCACCTGCGATGTATGCCACGGCAAGCGCTTCAATCAGTCTACGCTTGAAGTGCTCTATAAAGGAAAAAGCATCGCAGATGTTCTGAGCATGACAATTGAAGAAGCCGCAAAATTCTTTGATTCAATTCCGCATATTGCGCGCAAACTTGAAACGCTTTGCTCTGTCGGTTTGGGCTATGTGCAGCTTGGTCAGAGTGCGCTTACTCTTTCTGGCGGCGAAGCTCAGCGTGTTAAGCTTGCAAATGAGCTTGCCCGCCGTTCAACAGGAAAGACGCTTTATATTCTTGATGAACCTACGACGGGTCTGCATTTTGCCGACGTAAAACAATTGATGGAAGTGATTCAGCGTCTTGTTGATCAGGGCAATACAGTTATAATGATTGAACACAACCTTGATGTTATTGCACAGTCCGATTATCTGATTGATTTAGGTCCTGAGGGCGGAACAGGCGGCGGTACTATTGTAACTGAAGGAACACCTGAAGAAGTTGCAGAATGCAAAAAATCATATACGGGTATTTTCCTCCGCGAGCAGCTTGAGCGAGAAAGACAGCGCGATAAGAATCCGCTTTCTGACACTAAGAACTGAATTGAAGGCTTCTGCTTATGTGCAGAGGCTGTACCGCGGGGGGCACTGACTGATGTTAATTGTTGTTAATTGACAGAAGTATTTGAAGTTGTCTAAAATGCCGATAGTAACAGGAATGCAAAAAAAACGTTTTAAAGCTTTTCTAAGATTCTCATTAATAAGCCTGTGCTTTTTAAGCGTGCAGTTCATGCTGCATGCCGCACCGAGCGTTGTAACTGTGCATCAGGCACAGAGAACAGAATCAAAAAAAAGCGATGACGGACATGATTTAATCGTGTTCTCAGGTGATGTATACCTGACAATTGAAAAAGACAATGTTCTCATTACTATCAGCGCTGATAAAGTAAACTTTGACCGCGAACGTGACATGCTTTATGCTTCTGATAATGTAATTATGACTGAAAATAACGGTGATAGTTACAACAGAACCTTGAACGGCAATTCTCTGTTAATGAATACATCTTCGTTGGAAGGCGTATTCGATGAAATTCAGCTGACACAAAAACAGTCGAATACACGCAATCTTTCGTCTGAAACAACAATGATTGTGTCTTCTGAAGTTTTTTCAAGAGAAGAGGGCGGAACCATTGTTTTCAAGAATTCCAGCCTGACTTTCTGCGATGACGAGAATCCTCACTGGCAGCTGCGTTCAAGCAGAATGTGGCTTCTGCCGGGTACTGAATTTGCGTTTTTTAACGCCCTGCTTTATGTAGGGCGTGTGCCTGTGCTTTATCTGCCGTTTTTCTATTATCCAAAAGACGAGATGATTTTTAACCCGTCTTTCGGGTACAGACCGCGCGTCGGCTATTATACACAGACAACAACATACTTAATCGGAAGAAAACCGCTGCCGGAAGAAAGCGGCGAAGATGACGGACTTTTTAATTTTGCACATCCTTCGCAGTTAATGGAGCAGAGAAGAGAAGGGCTGTTCTTGCGCAATCTTGATTCGCCGCTTAGTGAATACTCTAAAGATTATTTGAAAGTTCTTGGTGATGTTTACTCAAATCTTGGCGCAATGATGGGTATTCAGGGTGATTTTTCGCCGCAAGATTCATATTTTACTCACATTAATTTCAGCAATCTGATGGCTGTAAGCCGGAATCTCTATAAACTTGAAGACAATGCCTTATACAGCCCGAAAAACAAATACGGCGTTTCAGAATGGAATAAATCTGTTGTTTTTGGCAAAAAACTGCCGTTCAGATTTGCAGCCGGTCTTGAAGCTCAAGGTTCGAGCGATCATACAACATTCAATATTTCTCTGCCGTTTTATTCTGACCCTTTTTTCAAAGCAGACTTTATGAACCGAAGCGAGAACATGGACTGGATAAATTATGTTACTTCGCAGGGCATTAGTACTGAAACTGAAATGGATAAATACGAAGACGACATACTTGAGTCATATTCATGGAAAATAAACGGTTCTATTTCGCCTGACTGGGGCAGGATTTCTGATAATTTCAATTTTAGAATTACTTCAATAGCCTCAAGCTTAGACTGGGCTTCAAAGCAGGATAAAACTATCACTTCTGAAGTTTCTCCAGATAGACAGTTTTTCTATCCGTCGCAGATTGTTCCGCTTTCTGTTTCTGCTTCTGTTACAGGCACGCTTTTCAGTTATCCGCCTAAAAAGAAGCAGACTGTCGCCGCAGCGGTAGAACCGCCTGATATTGATTTGGAGACGCCTGGTGTCTGGGCTGCAGAAGGCGAAGACGGCGAAATTGAAGGAGCTTTCGGTGAAGATGCACCGTTCCCTGTGCTTGCGGTTAATTCACCGTCTGTAAAAGAGATAGAAACTTTTAAATACTCGCTTGATTACAGCTATACGCCGAATTTCACTTCGCTTTACAGTTATTCTGCTGAAGCATGGCCGAATGCTGCTGCAAAAGCCTGGAAAGACTATATGTCAAATTTCATTAGTTTTTCAGGTGATTTTAGAATTGCAAGTTCTGCTGTCTGGTATAACGGTTTTGCACAGCTTGATAATGATATTGTTTTCAGTCCGTCTTATCAGAACCACCCGCAGATTTCTGAGAAATTTTATCCTACAGTAGCGGCAAGAAATCAGGTGAAACAGTCTGACTATATGGCAAGAAAATTGGATTTGTCTAATACGAATACGCTGAAATTCAGACCTTTCATTTTAGACGATTATTGGTACGAATCTTATATAGCCTGGACTCTTAAAATGAATTTGATTCGCACTGAATATATTGGAAAAAACGGCTCGCCTGCATGGAAATATCACACAGTCAACGGCTCGCCTGAATCGATTCCTGAGCATAATATTACTTCGGCGGCAATTTATAAGAATGACGATATAAGCGGCAGCTTTACTTTGATTACTAACCTGCCGCCACAGCTTCCTAAATACGAGACGAAATTTGCCGCCTCTGTTCCGCATTTTACAACAAAAATGGAAACTGGTATTGCTGTAAGATCCAGAGAAGACCCGAACTGGGACTTTATGCCTTTTGTTGAAGAAGTATCCGTAAACGGTTTTGACAATAAATTTACGATGTCTCAGTCTTATAAGTATCTGACAACCCAACACAGAAATGAATATTTGAATTTTTCTGCGGCTTATAACGGTTTTTCTGTTGCTTATTCAAGACTTTATACAACCGGCTTTAAATTTGATAATAGAACAGGCTGGAAGTCAGACGGCGAAGAAAGGTTCCGCTCTTATCAGGGAAAAATCAGCTATGAAAGCCCTGCAAAATCATATTTCTGGTGGGGCAACAGAATCGGGCTTGCACCTTCTTTGTCGACAAGCCTTGTCTGGGATTTTCTGCGCCCGCCTTTGAGCTACTTTACTTTTTCGCCGGCGCTGCATTTCAGAATCAACGACTTTATAGAGATCAAATTTTCTTCAGAGCATAGAAACGACGTTGTCTTCCGCTATTTTCAGGGCGCGCTCGGCTATGAGCCTAAACTGCCCGGCGAGACAAACCTTTGGCAGGATTTGATGGATTCATTCAATTTTGCAGAATATAACAAGCGCAAGCTGTCTGGTTTCAAATTAAAGGCACTTTCTTTAGAGATGAATCACAATCTGCATGACTGGGACGTAAAATCAAAATTCAAAATTGAGCCGCGCCTTTTGACTGAAAAAGGCGTTACAAGATATGACTATTCGCCTTATATTTCTGTTTCTGTTGTCTGGAAACCTATGTCTGCAATGCAGAGCAAAATCGTTGATGAATATGGTTCTGTTCAACTGAACCCTTGACGATTAGCATTGCGCAAGGTAAAATTGCTGAAGTGGAATCTTCTTATACGATTGTCGTATCAGACCCTGAGCTTCTTTCTCAGCTGTGCGGCATAAATGACAGTAATTTGCAACTCATCGAAGAACACTTAGGTGTAAGCATTTTTTTGCGCGGCAACGAGCTTTCAATTTTTGATGCCGGTGCAGAGATTTGTGACAGATTTAAGCTTCTGCTTGAACGTGTAAT
>CAMJMF010000142.1 GCA_946406925.1 uncultured Spirochaetales bacterium
GTTTTTCATTTCAACTCCAAAAAGAAAGGCAAAGACACTTAAAGCTAAACCTCAAGTATGTCTTTGCCTTTGTGTATTCTACTCTAATTATTTTGGGGCACTTTGTCAATTACAGGAAGGCTGTATAAGTAAAAGCGCCAAAACATGCCGTGTTTGCGTTTGGGTTTGTTCTACGGAACAAGCGTTATGCTTACGTGTCATTATCGGGCTTGACCCGATAATCTTACCAGAAAGTGCTCATGTACAGATGCTTCCGGTTGCGGAGCACGGTTCAAAACCGCGCGATAACGCGCTATGCACTGTTTGTTGTATGGAAACTATATACATGTCGCTTCGCGACACAACAAACAGAGCATTTTTGAACCGCACTCCGCTGCCCTCGCGCCTTTGTGCATCAGCGTAAAAATAATCCCGTGAGGCATTATTGGCTTAACACGGGAATCTCGGGTTTGCGATTGGGTTTGTCTTTTACAGATTGTTCTGCAATGGCTTAGTCATTCTTTCGGAATTTCTATAAATTTATTGTCTTGTTCTACAGCAATACTACCTCTATATAAATAGACATAATAATTAGCAGTGTAATCCGCACACATCTTTTCAGTTTCTTTATCAAGAATCCAAGGTATTGAATTCAATAATTTACAAAATTCATTATAATTATCCAATATAGATAAAATATTATTATAATTTGCCCCAGTTGCCTTACATAGATCTCTTATTCTCAGATAACGATAACCTCCAATATTAATAGAATTCTTATACTCGACAAAAGAAAATTCAACATCATTAACTAGAACTATTCCACTCCATTTATTAAAGGTAAAATTTGACTTGATATCTCTAAAATATATTTCGTGTCCATTTTTTAACCTTAGTGTAAAAGCATTTCCTGAACAATTACTAGATCCGTCCCATTCCAATGATTCAACCAAAGGATGATGTTCGACCTTATATTGAGCTATTATAGAACCTATTGCAAAAGCATTAGTACTGACTATTAAGATAAAAACAGATATAACAGCTTTTTTCATTTTAATTCTCCTAAATTATTACCAGGCCTTTGTTGTGCAGGGGTTTTAGGGCGGCTTGGATTTTCTGCGAATTTCTGACGGCTTGCAGTGTTTCTGCCCTTTCGGCAGCGGCAACAGACGGCTTGAGTTTCAGAAGCAAATCTATTGCTGCTTTGTCAGCTTTTTCAACGAATTCTTCCTGCAGATAAAGCCAAGAATATGTACCGCCGCCTGTTTTCACAGGGTTGCTGCCCAGCCAGAAAAGACCTTCCAGGTTTTTCTCCAGCCGGCGTTCAAATACTGTTGATTCGTGCTCATACTTTTTGATGCACTTTTCTATATAGTCTTTCGGCACTGTCGGAGTCGGAACATCAAAATCGAACCACTTTGTTACCTTCATTTCGATTTTTTCGCCGTGCATCCATGAGTCCAGTGCATTTTCCAGAGGAACGCCGAATTTATCGTATTTATTTTCGCCTTTGAAATGCAGATTGTTGTTCGCAAAAATCGACTTCTTTTCGGGTATTATCGGGTGCAAATCAGGCTGTTCGCCTTTCTGCCATTTTGAAAAAACTGTTGAATTTGCAGTCAGCACAAATTTGTGCCAGAAAGCGCTGTCAAGAAGCCCTGCCTCAAAAAACTGGCGCAGCGTTTCCATAGAATCAATTATTGTCTGCGGCGTGTCGTTCCAAAAGCCATAAATCATATAAGCATGAACAAGAACGCCGGCTTCTTTGAACGCGGCGCAGGCACTTACAATGGCTTCTATGTCTGTTCCCTTGTTTATGTTCTTAAGCCCGCTGCCTGTTGCAACTTCAAGCCCGGCAGAAACGCCGCCCAAGCCGCAACAGCTTAAAAAAGCCGCCAAGTCTTTGGTAAAAGCCTTTTCAAAGCGCACGTTTCCCCAAAAATAAAGCCGGCTGCCGTTCTGTGCATTCAAAAGCCCGAATTTTGCCAGAGAAACAGGCGGAAGAGCTTCGTCTACAAAGTGAATGCCATAAACGTTTTTTGATTCTGCCGCAGCAAGCAGCCCTTTATACAGGCGCTCAACATCAACTGATTTGTAACCGCAGACATAGTCAAGCTTTGTATCGCAGAAAGCGCATTTGTGCCAGTAGCAGCCATGCGCAAGATAAGCCTTAATCCATGCGCCGTCAGTCCAAAGGCGGTGCATATTGTTCTTGTCATCGCATACACGCGGGTAACGCGAAAAGTCTATCGCCGAATAATCTGGCACAATCTTAGTTGTCATTTCTGCTTCAAACTGTTCGGTTTTTTCATCGTGCCAGAGCGGCTCAATTACCGCATTCTCTGTAAACAGGCGGAATTTGTACAACTGCTGCGCGGTCTTTGTTGTCTGCGCTGCCTGTATTGTCAAGCCGGAATTTTCAAACAGGCTTTTATACGCGCCGTAGCCTCTGTCATAAGAGATTCCGTCAATATAATTTCCAAGAGCAGTGGCTTTTGCGTCGCGCAGTTCAGTGTTTACAAAACCGCCGCCAAAGCTTATAAAAACTTTTTTGCCGAAACGCTCTCTAAAGTACTTTGCCGTATACAATGCTGAAAGAAAAGTTCCTGCAAACGGAATGGAAATGCACAGCAAATCGGGACATTCGGCATCGGCGAATTTTTCTTCAAGAACAGGTTTATAAAAATTCTCAAGGACAGGCGATGAAAGCCCTTTTTCAACCGCAGCAAAATCACGCTCATCTACGGTTAAATGTTCCGCGTATCTTATAAGCGAAAACTCGCTGTCAAAAACTGCGGTGATATAATCAGCCAAGTCGGCAAGCGCATAAGTGCAGAGAAAGCGCACGTCATCAACAGAAGGCTCATGCGAGATAGTGCTCAAAAAGTTTTCCATTCTTGAACCGCGCGGTGCATACGGCGAAAACAAAAACTGATGCTCTTTCTCGCGAGCCTTTCCGCAAAGCACAGCGTTTATAACATCAATCCATTTTATCCACGCATCTTTTGTGCTTATGTAACGGCGCAGGTTGAATGCTGTGTTCCAGTCGCCCTGCTTTTCAGAGTTATCAGCCAATTTCAGTGCGTCTTTTTCAGAAAGTGCAAATAATTTGGTTAAGCCCTTTTTGCTGAAAATCGAATAATAAAGCTCTATGCTCAGATCATGCCAGAACGCGTTATGCCCGAATTCTTTAAAAAAAGCTGAAAGATATGCACCTGAAGGATAAGGAGAATTTAATTGTACTAAAGGCGGCGTTATTATCGTAACGTTCATTTATATAATTTATGCAGTCGAACAGTTCCAAAAGCCGGAACTTTTGAAACTGCTGTTTATTCTAAACTGAAACTTTCGGGCAGAAGAGCGGCGAGCGTAAATTCTTTTATTCCGTCTTTGCCGTCAAACAAAATAATTTTGAATTCTTTTCCGCAAAATTCAGACATGACCTGTCTGCAGACACCGCATGGCGGGCAGAAATCTTTGATTTCTACTTTGCCGTCTTTGTTTTCTGCGCCGCCCACAACTGCAATTGCTTCAAATGAGCGCACGCCTTCGCTCACAGCTTTGAAAATCGCAGTGCGCTCGGCGCAATTGCTCGGGCCGTAAGCCGCGTTCTCGATATTGCAGCCTGTAAAGACTTCGCCGCTTTTTGCAAGCAGAGCCGCACCAACATGAAAATGCGAGTAAGGCGCATAAGAAAAATCTGTCATTTTTACAGCAGTTTCAATAAGTTCTTGTTTTTGTTTGTCTGTCATGTGTTTATTCTATCATCTAATGTCGACTACTGTCGAGGTTATGACACTTGAAAGTATCGGAACTATATAAGGGGAGACAAGAACCTCTACTCGTAAGCGGGTTCTTTTCTCCCCTTAAACCCCTCTTTTTTCCAGCAACGTCTAAGGGCTCTGCCCTTAGAAATCCCGAATTATCTATAAATTGGGTTTATGTACACTCTAGCGGTCGGTTTTTGCGAAGGCAAAACGCGCACATTATGCTGTGATGGTGTGTCGCATTATGGTGCGACGGTGTGTCGCATTACGGTGCGACGGTGTGTCGCATTATGGTGCGACGGTGTGCATCTAATTAGTCTAAGACTTTGGCGGTGTAGGTAATTGTGGGGGCTTTATGGAATTCTAGATTCTGGGCTTTGTTCTGCCAGGCGGCGCTGTCGATTTTGGCTTTGCGGCATAGGCGGCACAAAAAATCTTGGGTGCTGTATGCTCTTTCTGTTGCAACAGAAGCTTGAAGCAGTGTGCGCTTTAAGTCTTCGGTAGGCGCGGACGGGTTGTCCATAATCAGCGAATCAAAGCCGGGCACAAAATCTAAAGCGCCGTTCATTTTCTGCCAGCTTAAAAAAATGCTGATGTTCACATAAAGCTTATCAAGCTCAGACTTTTCAATATGCGGATAGCGCGGGTCTTTTACCGCTTCGTAGGCGCAGTAACGCACGGCGTTTTCAATGTCTTCAATACCGCAATACAAAGCAAGGCAGCCTCTGTCATTCTGCACTGTTCTAAAGCGCACAGCCACACCAACCGAGTCTTGTGCCGTCAAATCGCTGCTGCTATAGACAGGCGGAAAAATCTCTCCGTCAAGCGCATCATTCAGTGCTTTTACTGCAATCTCTTTGTACTGAGGAAGTTCCGCTGAATATTTTTCATAAAAAGCCCTGTAGCTTTCGTTTTTCCATATTCTTAAGATTTCTGCCGTTGTCGAATCATTTTCGTTATAAGGCGAGATTCCTTTTTTTATTAATTCAGTCTGAACGCTTCGCGGCACATTAAGCCAGAAATAAGCGCCTCTGTAAAAGCCTGCATCAAATCTGCTATAGATTTCAGGCTCATTCTTCCAGAGATTCCACCGCTCGTTTTCTTCATTGCTTTCGGGCTTTTCGTCAAAGTTGCCGCAACTTATGCGCCAGTCTGCTTTTTTGCTGTAGCCGCGCACAAAAGCTTCAAGCCAGTTCAAGCTTTCCGCCGGTTCGTCTTGATAAACCGAAGAAAACGCGAGCGTCAGCAGCCTGCAATTCTGCGCTTCAATCCATGTGGTAGCTTCGGCTATAAAAGAGGCCGGCTCTTGCGCCTTGCAGAGCACGTCAAAATCAAAAGTGACAATCACTTTGCCGAGGTTGAGCCTTTTTAGCTCGTCCAGGCCGCAGATATAAAATGCATTTAAAATGCGCTCAGCGCGCACGTCTTCTAGCTCTGAAAGGTTTTTCTTTATATATTCTTGATTTGCGCGCTTAGCAAAATCGTCAAGCTTATAGGCCGGAACCCAGTAAACTTTTTTGATTGCACCGCACTCTATAAGCCGCCCAACCCAGTTGAAGCTCGTAATTTCAGCATCATAAGAGCTTACGTCGTTGTGCTGGTCAAACAGCACAAGCGTATCGCAGCCTTTTAGCGCGGCCTCTGCATGAAGCACCACATCAAACGAAAGCCCGTGTCTGTCACTTACAAAGACCATCTGCTTTTTTGCGCTGCACGAAAAAACAAGCGCACAAAGCATAAGAGGCAGCAATATTGCTTGAAGTTTCACTTTATTCATCACTTGATTATAGCGAAAAACAGAGTTTAACTCCATGCTTAAAGGCTGACGCAAGAAATTAGACAAGTGCAAAAACTTGGGTTATACTATAGCATATGATTACTTTAACTTTTTCTAATTCAACATCGATTAGTGTTCGTCCGGGAATGCAGCCGAAAGACTTCTTGGACAAAATTGCAGAAGCCGAGAATGTTTCTGCTGCTGACATTGCTGCAGTACGCATCAACAATGAAGTTTGTTCGCTGACATATTCAATTGACTATAATGCTACTATCGAGGCGGTACTGGCAAATTCGTCTGAAGGTGCTACAATTTACAGAAGAACGCTCTGCTTTGTTCTGGCTGCGTCGGCACACACGCTCTTTCCAGACAAGCGTCTTATTGTAGGCCACAGTCTCGGCCACGGCTATTACTACACACTTGACGGTGAAAAGCCGATTACGCTTTTTGAGATTTCTCAGCTTAAAGCGCAGATGCATCTGCTTGTAGAGAAAAACCTTGAAATTACGCAGACAGCGGTTTCTTACGAAGAAGCTCTCAAAATCCTTGAAGATTTGAACCTTCAGCAGACAAGAAAATCTCTTGAATTCCATTGTCCGCCGCGGATTGTAATGAACCAGCTTACAGGTTTTTCTGACATTTATTACCTGCCGCTTCTCCACAGAACAGGCAGACTTACAGCTTTTGACCTTACTCTTTACGAAGACGGCTTTCTGCTCCGCTTTCCACCATCACACACGCCGGGCAAGCTTGATGAAGACACAGGCAACCCGAAGCTTTTTAACGTATACAAGCGCTATAAAGACTGGGGAAAGCGCATAGGCGTTACAGCCGCGCCAGAATTGAACCAGTTTGTTCAGGAACGCTCTTTCAGAGACTTTATTAACATAACTGAAACCCTGCAGAATAAATGCTTTGCAGACGCAGCAGACGCAATTCACCAGAAAGACAACGTAAAGGTTGTGCTTATTGCCGGCCCTTCTAGTTCAGGCAAGACAACTTCTTCTAAGAAACTCGCACAGCAGTTACAGGTGAACGGCTACACACCGCGCGTAATCAGCGTTGATAACTATTATGTTGGCAGAGAAAACACGCCGAAAGACGAGAACGGCAACTACGACTACGAGTGTCTTGAAGCGCTTGATGTTGCGCTGCTTAACGAGAATCTTGTGCTCTTGTTTAACGGCGATGAGATTGATGTGCCGACTTATGACTTTGTTGCAGGCGCAAGACGCTACACAGGCAAAAAGATGCGGCTTGAAAAGAACGATATTCTCATTCTTGAAGGCATTCACGCATTGAACGACAAGCTTACACCGCTTATTGATCCTGCGCTTAAGTTTAAGATTTACGTTTCTGCGCTGACACAGCTTAACCTTGACGATCTTACACGTATTTCTACAAGCGACAACCGCTTAATCCGCCGCATTGTGCGCGATTCGCAGTTTAGGGGCAAGTCAGCCGCTGACACAATTGCAATGTGGCCTAATGTTCAGAAAGGCGAACGCCTGCACATTTTTCCATTCCAGAACAATGCGGATATAATGATTAACACTGCGCTTGACTATGAATTGTCTGTGCTTAAGGTTTATGCAGAACCGCTTTTAAGATGTGTTTCGCCGCTTCAAAAGGAATACTCTGAAGCAACAAGACTTCTGAAGTTTTTGACGCACTTCTCGCCGATTCCTTCAAATTTTGTTCCTTCACAGTCATTGCTCCGCGAATTCATAGGCGGCAGTGAATTTAAGTATTAAATCAAATATCAAGATTGTACATATCTAGTTTTTGTACAAATCGGGGGTTCTTAGGGGCGCAAAGCGTGCCCCTAAGCGGTGCTGGGGAAGATAGGGGTTTGGGGAAAGAAACCCCCGCTTCCGAGTAGAGGGGTGTCTTTCCCCAAAAG
>CAMJMF010000143.1 GCA_946406925.1 uncultured Spirochaetales bacterium
ATTCCGGCGAAACAAGCGGCTTGTCGCTGTCAAAAAAAGCGTAAAAAACAAAAGAAAGTACCTCGTCCGAGCCGTTTCCGCAGAAAATCATGTCTTCTGTAATTTCAAAGCCGAGCGGCTTCTGGTCTGCAGCCGGAACAAGCACTCCGCCGGTTTTGTTAAGGCTTTTTGCTATTGCCTTTTTCAGCTCATGCGAATCCGGGTCCGGATAAAGTGCAAGTTTTTGAAGCTCAATGTCTTTGAGTGCATCTTTAATTTTGGGCGACGGCAGATAAGGGTTCTCATTAGCGTTAAGCTTTATATACTCTCTGTCTTTAGGTTGTTCACCCGGTTTATATGGTTTTAAATTTTTCAGTCTTTGTGCAAACATAAAGAGAGTATAAAACAGCGGCAAATAAAAAAAAAGCACTTTTTAAAGTTTTTATTGAGAAATACAGAAAATTCTGTTATTATATTAAATTATGGGTTCAACATCTGATATTTATACACTTTTACGCCTTTACGGCAAAAAACAGCATAGGACGCAGATTTCTGTAGAGGAATTCTGCAATTATCTCTTAAAGTACGCTCAGCACTACGTAACGGAGCAGCCTGATCTGGCAAAGTACACAAAAGCTCCGCGTGAATCTCTGCTGGCAGAACTTGACGGTTTGGCAGCAACAAACAAAGTCATCCTCAAAGAAGAAGACGGAAACCAGATTATTGTTATTTCCGCTTATTTTAGGGAAACTGTAAATTCACGCTACAAGCAGATGGCGACAAACCCTTCTATTCCTTATCCTATACCGACAGATTTGCCCAAAGACTTTCCGCAGGAACTGATAAGCCAGCAGGACGCAGGCACTATAATCTACGATTTGCTTGACGGCAAAGAGCATGGCGAGAATGTTATTTACTCGCTTGTATTCCGCCGCGAAATTGCACCTGTGCTTTTGCCGCAGGGCGTTACAGCTGAATTTCTGATGCAGTCTTCGATTGCCAAGCTCAGAGATTTGATGAACCACGGCGAACAGCACGATTACTTTTTGCAAAAGCTCATGACATCAAACGGCGGCAGAAGCCTTGCAGTCAAAAACTTCTTCAATCAGTTTATCTCAAATGAAGAAGAGACAATCATAAAATTTAAAGAAGCCGGCGACTGCTACTATTTCTTGAATCAGCTGTTTCTTTTTGTCCGCCAGGATTTTGAGAAAATCAAAGACAAGACACCTGAAGACGTAGATCTTCTTCAGGCAGTATATATTGCCGAATTGTGCGCATCATTCTACAAGAACAAGGTACAGCTTAATCTTCAGAAAGACACAGCTTTAAAGAACCTTGAGCTTTCTTTGGGTAAACAGCCTTATTACTTTGATGCAGCTGCAATCTCAAAATTTGTTGATTCGCGCGGTGTTCCTCTGCTGGGTCAGTATTCTGAAGAAGATCTTAACGACTATCTTACAAAATCAACAACACCAACAGTTGACAACCACATGCCGCCGCTGCTTACATTCAAGACACCTGACGGCAACCGCTATTTTGTTCTGAATGAAAAAACGCTGCCGCTGTTAATGAAATTGTGTACAGAAGCCAGAAAAACCGTACACGATTCAATTACAAAAGAATGGTTCGGTCTTTTGCAGAAATTCCAGAGTGTTCCTGCAATGAAAAACATAAAAGACTTTGACCAGCGTCTTGAAGAAATTGTTGAGGTAGAAGAGCCTATTTTGTACTCACTGCTTAATGCGCCTTTCTTAAAGACAATCTACTACGATGCAATAGACAGCAAAAATGCAAACAACCTCGACAAGTTCAACTTTTTCAATGACGGCGAGCTGCTGCCATACAGCGAGCTTTTGATGCTTACTCCACATTCTGTTATGTCAGATGCGAAAATTCTGCTGCCGGTATGGTACACACTTCCGGGTCTTTCTTTTATTCTTGCGCTTATCTTTGGACGCGGAAGCATGTCAAAGAAGGCAAAGGCAAAAAAGAAAAAGAAGGAATCTGCCTCAAAATCTACAAGCCAAAAAACTTATTCGGCTTCTACAATGTCTGTGTCTACAGATAGTCCAAAGTCACAGAATATTGCAAACAACAAAAAAGAAGAATTCAAGCTTGCGGCAGCATCTATTGAGAAAATTCTTGTTCCGCCGGATTCTTCTCTTGATTCAGAATTGACTTCTTACCTCAATGAATGGAACCACATTCTTGATAAAGAGGCAAAGAAAAATCTTACAGAAGATGTAAACTCTCTTATCAGAGACTATCTGAGAAAGATTTTGCGCACAGCTTCGCCAAGCAGCATTACACCTGAACGCATAAATGAGCTTGCAGAAACACTTGTAAAGACTCCGGCTTTGCAGAAGATAAACGACCATGCAAACCTTCACATGTATATTCAGCTGTATATGCTTAGATTGATTAAAAAAGCCTAAATAATTCTGTTTTATTAATGACCGGCAAGCAAAATGTTTGCCGGCTTTTTTTTGCCCGCATTTTCACCTTCTATGTAAATTATAAGTAAAACAACAATCATTTTGCCCGTTTTGGTACAGGATTTTAAATTTCCGCTCAATTAATAAGTGTGCGTCGTGTAAACGTATCAAAAAACACACATAGCAAAAGGAGCTAATTTATGAAAAATCTAAACAGCATTATTCTCGAAGGCAACTGCGTCAGAGAACCGAATGTAACCATTACAGGGAAAGGAACTGCAATATGCACTTTTTCAATTGCAAGCCACAGAACTTACAAAATCGGCGAGACATTTGAACAGGAAGTTTCGTTTTTTGATATTGAAACATGGGGAAAACTCGCGGAACGTGTTTCACATCAATGCAAGAAAGGCCGCGGAGTTCGTGTTGTGGGGCGTTTGAAGCAGAACAGATGGGAAGGAACTGACGGCAAGCAGAACTCAAAAATCCGCATTGTTGCTGAACACGTTGAGTTTAAGCCTGAACCGAAACCGCTTGAAGCGGCTGCCTCACCAGCTGAACCTATAGCAGGCTCTGCACCGGCAAAACAGGAAGAAATTTCAGTTTTTTAGTCTGGATTCAGATTAAAGCAGACGCACACCCGGCAGCCGCCCTGCGCTTCTCTTGCGGGGCGGTGACTGTCCGGGGCAAACCTGAAAAGCACAGTCAGACAGCGGAGCTTTCAGCTATACCTAGCTGTACTTAGCTGTGCCGCGGCTTTCCGGAATTTCTGCGGTCAGCGCCATTGCGGCGGTTCTGCCGTTTCTGGCCTTCCGCACGTCCGGGATTATACTTTCCGGCGGCTTTAGGCTTTCTGCCGTTATTGCGGCTGCCCTCTGCCCGCAATGCCTGGGCACGTTCGTTCATCTGGCGGCGTTCTTCCATTTTTTCTGGCGAAAAGAAGCCTTCTTTCCAGTTGAAGCGTGAAATATCCGGCAGCGGTTTTGAGGTATAAAAAGAAGTCATAAGCTGCTTAAAATCGCCTTTTCTTACATCAGTCTTAGAAAGATCAATTAAGAAATGCGTAAAGCCCATGTCTTTTATTGATTTCATTTTGTCAAGAATAGAAAACGGCTGTTCAGGCAGAACAAAAGAACCGTCTTGAGTAGACAATGCCTTGAAAACAGATTCTTCCTTGTCCTTAAAAAAGAGAAAATCATAAGATTCAGGCAGCTCAAAGCGCATTCTGAACAAAGCAGGATAAGCAAAAAGCGTAACCATAACCCTTTTGCGCTGGTCAGGCTCAAAAGTTGCTTCAATATTGCGCTTAGAATTTTCAAGCGGAGTTATCAAGCCTGTAATTCCCTGATTTTCAAGCCATGAAACCGCCCATCTGTTAAAAGTATACAGATAAGGGCCTGCAATCATGAACACCTTGAGCGGCTTTAGCATTGCAATATGAGCAGGATTATTAACAACCCAATTTGTAAAACCTTCCGCGACAAGCTCTGAAATGGTTTCGGTCAGGCTGTCTTCTTTGTTCTGCGGAATATAAGGGTCTAAAGAAATGAAAATCTGACGCTTTGAGAACGGCAGTTTTTCCTTCTTTTCAAGCAGAGACTCGCGGGTAACGCTGTTCAGCTCAAGAATTACACGGACAGGCTGCTCGCATTGAATGACAAACAAATCTTTAACAGTTGAAACCTGAACATAAAGCCCTTCCGGCATTAAGTCGAGGCTGTCTTTCTCAAGCGGTGTCAAATCAAGAACGGGCAGTTCCTGAGCGCCGGGCTGCATTCTGTAACGGCTTATGTCATTCGGCAGAACACGCGGATATCTTTTAGACATTGCCTTTGTCTGAAGCAGATAAACCGAATCACCTGTACCAAAGCCTTGAGGAATATCTACCCAGTTTTTTTCACCGTCTTCATAAATTGACTTAATCTTATGGCTTTCGCGGACGGTGTCGTCTTTCTTATGCAGGCGGATTGAGTCGCCGATGTCCGGGTCGTATGTTCCGCCCTTAATTACAGCATAATAGGCTGCACCGGCTCCGTTATCCTGCTTGTCAGGCGACATGCGCTTTACCTGGGTAATTTTTCCAAGATAAATGCCTGTGCCCGAAGCCTGCTTTGGATTCAGTATATTCTCTGCTTTTGGCGAAGTGTACCAATACATTGTTTTTGAGCGGGCAAAGTCTGTTGAAAGCATGCGCTTTGCAGTTGCAAGCGAACCTTTGCGGTCTTCCTGCCAGTGGTCAAGCATATATCTGTAAGCAGATACAACACTGCCAACATATTCTGCGCTTTTCATTCTGCCTTCAATTTTGAATGAATCTACGCCGGCAGAAACCAAATCAGGCACACGCTCAATAAGCTGCAAATCATAAGGCGAGAAATAAAAGCCCTGCTCTACTCCGCCTTCCATTTCAGCATCGTACAAGCGGCGGCACGCCTGTGTGCACATGCCGCGGTTTGCAGATTTTCCGCCGAGATAACTTGAAAAAAGACACAAGCCTGACTCGCTTACACAAAGCGCGCCATGCACAAAAACTTCGATTTCAACATTTGTTCGTTCTTTAATCTGCTTTATTTCGTCAAGCCCAAGCTCGCGTGCCAGAACAACGCGCTTAAAACCGCTTTTGCTCATAGTGTTGGCGGCTTTGGCACTTGCAATATTCATCTGGGTAGAAGCATGCAGACGCAGATTCGGAAAAAACTGCTGCACCATTCTGACTACACCAAAATCCTGAACAATCAAACCGTCCGGCCCGATTTTATCAAGATATGAAAGAAAGCGGTACATGCGCTCGGTCTCATATTCTTCAAGAACGGTGTTTACCGTAACAAAGACTTTTTTGCCAAGCTTGTGAACCGAATTTACTGTTGCCTCAAACTGATTCCACGCAAAATTGGTTGTGCGCAAACGGGCGTTAAAACTTTTTAAGCCCAAATATACTGCATCTGCGCCTTCGCCGATTGCAGCATCAAGAGCTTCAATATTTCCAGCAGGAGCTAATAATTCTGCCATAATGTTTCCTTGTATTTCATGTCATTCCCACGCTTGACGCGGGAATCTTGCAGCGATTCTGGATTATCGGGTCAAGCCCGATAATGACGTTTCTAAAGTACATATATTATACCGAATTTTCAAAATATTGCTACACTAGGATTGCTTTGATTCGCAATGGTGGGTTTGCGTTTGGGCTTAATCTGGGGTATTAGTCTTATCTGGCAAACCAAGCTAGTTTTCGCGTAGCGGAAACTAGCGTATGCTTTTGTACTGTTGGACTTATGAGGGGC
Organism: uncultured Spirochaetales bacterium; assembly: GCA_946406925.1. Lineage (GTDB taxonomy): Bacteria > Spirochaetota > Spirochaetia > Treponematales > Treponemataceae > UBA1240. The sequence continues at coordinate 5,699 of CAMJMF010000143.1, forward strand.
GCGTGTGCACCAGCTGTTAGTTTTGCGCGGTGTGCGCTATGCAGCTGAGGTTATGCTTTGAATTGAGTGTCGGCGAGCCTTTTTGCAAGAAGCTTTAAGCCTTCAACCATAGCCTGATGCTCAAACGGCGCAATACGTGCATACAGTGTTTCTGGTGTGTCGCCCGGCTCTACCGGAACTTTCTTTTGAAGCAGAATCGCTCCTGTATCGCATCCGGCATCAGCAATGTGAATTGTGATTCCAGATTCTTTTTCGCCGGCAGCAAGCACAGCCTCATGCACATGGTGCCCGAACATTCCGACTCCGCCAAATTTAGGGAGCAGAGCCGGATGAAGATTTATGATTCTTCCTGAATAAACGTCGATGATAGGCCCGCCAAGAACAGTCAGAAAACCTGCAAGCACAATTGCTTCTATTCCGTATGACTTGCAAAGCTCTAAAACTTTGTCAGAAACAGCAAAACGCTTTTCGTCGCGTGTAGCTTCTTTTGCCCTTTCGCCTAAAAGCAAAGACGGAGAAGCAATAAAAGCCGGAATTTCAGCTTTTTTTGCGCGCTCAAGAGCAAATGCCTTTGCAGAACTTGAAACAACAAGAGCGATATTATAAGGGCATTCTTCGCCACGGCTCTTCATTGCAATTTCTTCGTCAATAAGAGCCTGAAGATTTGTTCCGCCGCCTGAAACTAAAACTGCTGTTTTTAAAGGTTTGCTCACAATTTTCACCTATTCAAAAATAACTGCATCTTCCTGTGTTTCAACCCTCTGACCAGCGCGGGCAACACGACCGATTTTGTAAGCTTTCATTGTTGCATTCAAACCGGCATTAGACGATACAGTAAATTCTTCAAATGATTTTATGATATTGTCAGCCTTATCTGCCGCAACAGCAAGAACAAGACCGATTCCCATATTGAATGTGTTGAACATACGTGACGGATCTGCACCGCGGCGTTCAAGCTCGGCAAAAATTGGCGGAATTTCCCAACTGCCCTTCTTGATTACTGATACGAGAGTCTTGTCAGCATACATGCGTGGAATATTCTCGTAGAAGCCGCCGCCTGTAATATGTGCCATTCCATGAACAGCGTTAGAACCGCCCTGCTCTCTGAATTTTTCAAGAACAGAAAGTACCGGACGCACATAAATGCGTGTAGGCTCAAGAAGCACTTCACCGATTTTTCTGCCGTTAAAAGGTGTGTCAAAATCTGTAACAAGCTTTCTTACAAGCGAAAAACCGTTTGAGTGAACGCCTGTTGAAGAAAGCCCGATAAGCACGTCGCCTTCTTTTATTGCTTCACCTGTAATAATATTCTGTTTGTCTACAATGCCTACGCCAAAACCAGCAATGTCGTACTTGCCTTTGTCGTAAAAGCCAGGCATTTCTGCTGTTTCACCGCCAAGCAGAGCGCAGTCTGAATCAACACAGCCGTCTGCAACACCTTTAACGAGGTCTGCCGCAATAGAAGAATCAAGGCTTCCGCAGGCAATATAATCCAAAAAATAAAGCGGTTTTGCACCGGTACAGAGAATGTCGTTTACGCTCATGGCAACGCAGTCAATTCCGACTGTATCGTATTTTTTCATTGCAAAAGCGATGTCAAGCTTTGTGCCTACAC
>CAMJMF010000144.1 GCA_946406925.1 uncultured Spirochaetales bacterium
CAACAATCATCTGAACCATTTCGTTTACAGCCGAAACATTTGACATTTCAAGGAATTTGTGGTGTGTTTCGCCCATACCTTCAAAGCCTGGTCTGCTTGCAATTGGTTCGCCAGAAGCGTTTGTTACCTTAAAAAGGTTGTCGCCGTCTGCTGCAAGACCAACCGGGTTCGGGAATCTGTAAAGTTCAATCTGAGCAACATCAACAGGGTCATCTGAACCTGCAACTTTTACTGTAACTCGTCCGTCGCGGCTGATTGCCAATGTTTCAAGTCTAAAACCTTCCGGCATGATAATTTCAGGCATAACGCGGAGACCGTTTGATGTAACAAGCTGACCGTTGCTGTCAATCTTGAAAGAACCGTCTCTTGTGTATGCGTAGCTGCCGTCATACTGCTGAACTCTGAAGAAACCTTCGCCTTCAATAGCAAGGTCTGTTGAGTTCAAAGTGCTTTGCAATGCGCCCTGGTCGAACATGCGCTGTGTAGCAGCAACTTTAACACCGCTACCCATCTGAATGCCTACAGGAGTTACTGTGTCTTCTGTAGCAGGTGTTCCGGCAGCTTTTACATTCTGATAAATCAAATCTTCAAATTCAACGCGCTGTTTCTTGAAACCGCTTGTGTTTACGTTAGACAAGTTATTTGAAATTGTATCAATGTTAGCCTGCTGACCGTTCATTCCGGTTGCTGCTGTCCATAAGCTTCTTACCATTAGTTATTCTCCCTTTTATTAGCTTTTATTAACGCAAAACTGCAACCTTAGACCACAATGTTGTCATCATTGTGTCTTCAGTCTGAATTGTCTTCTGATTTGCTTCATAAGCACGGTTTACTTCAATCATCTGAACCATTTCGTTTACTACATTTACATTTGATGTTTCAACATATTCCTGCAATAAACCAGGGCGTTCATTACCTTCTGCAATATGAGCTTTGCCCGAAATTGCAGTGTCAACCCAAAGGTTCTCGCCCTGCTTTTTAAGGTAGCGTTCGTTCTCAAAGCGCACGAGCTTAAGTCTGTCAACAGTTTTGTCGCCGTCAACAGTGATAATTCCATCGTCATTTACTTTGAAGTGTTTGTCCTGAACGCGGATAATTCCGTTTTCGCCAAGAACAGGATAACCTTCTTTTGTTTCAAGAATGCCTTCTTTGCCAATCAAGAAGTTGCCTGCGCGTGTGTAGCGTTCACCTGCCGGAGTCTGAACGGCAAAAAAGCCTTCACCTGCAAGAGCAATGTCTGTTGCGGCTCCAGTATTCTTAAATGATCCCTGTTCAAAGACTGTGTAAAGTTCATTTGTTTCTACACCAAGGCCAACTTTTCCAATTATAGGTGCAACATCAGCTGAACCGCCCCAAAAAGTATACTCACCATTATCGCGCATTCGTCTAAGCAATAATTCAGAAAAATTCTTATTAACTGCAACATCGCGTTTGTAGCCTGTTGTATCTACATTTGCAAGATTGTTTGAAATTGCGTCCAGACGGTTCTGCTGTGCAATCATTCCACTTGCGCCGGTGTACCAACCTTGTACCATAAAAGACGGCCTCCACAATATAAAAAAAGAAAAGCTTTACCCGGAAAATTCAAATGTCCAGGGATTAAGAAACGCAGCAAATGCGCTACATTAAGATTATCGGAAGCGCAAAAAAAATATTAAGATGAACTTCTTTTCAATTGAAAAAATCGACGCGCAAATTATTCAGCATTTTCTTTATATTCTGAATGCATTTCGCTGTTTTAATGCTTTATACCGTCATACTTTGAAGTATTTTGAGCTATTAGATATTTTTTTATTGTGTTTTCGTCTGACTGGGAGTATACTTATATGCAAATAAGGAGTTTCATGTGGCTAAAAATACTAAAGTATTATCGATAATTCTTGGCGGAGGCAAAGGTACACGTCTCTACCCGTTGACGAAGGAGCGCTCAAAACCGGCAGTTCCGTTCGGCGGCAAACACCGAATTGTAGATATCCCAATTTCAAACTGTATCAACTCAGGTTTTAAGCAGGTATACATCCTCACACAGTTCAACTCAGCTTCTTTGCACATGCATATTTCGCATGGTTATAGCTTTGATTCATTCTCTGGCGGCTTTGTTGAGATTCTTGCAGCTGAACAGACATTTGAACATTCGGGCTGGTTTGAAGGCACTGCCGACGCAGTACGCAAGAACTTTCCTCATTTTAGAACACAAAAACCGACACACTATATTATTCTTTCTGGTGACCAGCTTTATCAGATGGATTTACGCGAATTCCTTGACAAACATATTGAATCCGGCGCAGAAATCTCGATTGCGACAACAGCTGTTACACGCGAAGACGCAACCGGTTTCGGTATAATGAAAGTAAACAAAAAGAACGAAATTACAGCTTTTATGGAAAAACCGGCTGCTGACCTTGACATAAGCGACTGGATTATTCCAGATGAAAGCCGCACACCGGGCGCAACAAAAGGCAAAGACTACCTTGCTTCTATGGGTATCTACATTTTTAATGCGGAAACACTTTATCAAGTGCTTGACAACGATGCGACCGACTTCGGCAAAGAGATTATTCCTGCCGCAATCAAGAACCACAAGGTTCAGTCTTATATCTATGACGGCTACTGGGAAGACATCGGTACTATCAAGAGTTTCTATGAGGCAAACCTTGATTTGACAAGAATTACACCGAAGTTCAACTTCTATGACGAAGACAAGCCTATTTTTACACATTCAAGAAACCTGCCTTCTTCAAAGATGAACAATGCAAACTTGAACAACGCAATTGCAAGCGAAGGTTGTGTAATTACAGAAGCTACAATCAATAATTCGCTCGTAGGTTTGCGCAGCATTGTTGAATCAGGCACATACCTTGACGGCGTAATCTGCATGGGTGCAGACTTCTACGAAACAATAGAAGAAAAAGAAGAGAATGCACGTGCCAAACGCCCGAATGTCGGCATCGGCAAGAACTGCCGTATCAAGAAGTGCATTATCGACAAAAACGTAAGAATCGGCGACAACTGTTCAATCGGACATACCGGCAAGAGCTATGAAAACGGCGAGCATGAGCAGAACGGCGTTCACTTCTACGTAGCAGATGATATTATAATTATTCCAAAGAATACAATAATTCCTGAAGGATCAATTATCTAATATCGATTTTATTATCAAAAGAGGCTGTCCGACAATTTATACAAGTTGGCAGCCTTTTTTTATGTCTTTTCAATTTTCAGAGATTTTATGTTTGAGCGGATAAAAGTAAAACAGTTAAATGAACATGTCTATCTTCTTGATGACAACGGAGAAGCCACCGGCTATCTTGTTACAGGCAAAGAGAAAGCAGCTGTAATTGATACAATGAACGGCATTGAAGACGTGCATAAAGTAATAAGAACGCTGACAGACCTGCCGATAATGCTGATTAACACGCACGGACACTGCGACCACATTTTCGGCAACATCTATTTTGACGAAGCTTTCATAAACCCTGTAGATATTCCGCTTGCAATGGAACAGACTCAGCACAAAGAATTTGTTGAATTATGCGCAAAAACAGGGCTTTCGCTTCCGCCTTTCAAACCGGTTTCTGACAGAGCCACAATTGATTTGGGCGGCCTGACTTTAGACGTAATTGGCCTGCCGGGGCACACCGCCGGCGGCATCTGCCTTTTATTAAACGAAGAACGGATTCTTTTTACCGGAGACAGCATTAACCATCATCTTTGGATGCAGCTTGACGAATGCCTTGCCTTAAGCAGTTTTTATGAAAACCTAAAACAAATTGCTTTTGTAAAAGACAAGGCAGATTTTATCCTTCACGGCCATGCACAAAATTTTGACAGCATTAAACTTTATGACAAGCTGTTAGACGGTGTTAAAGACCTGCTAGAAACCGGCGGCAAAGGTGATGAAGTCTTTGACTATGAGTACAAGTGGTTCAATGGCAAGTGCAGACACCACCCCTTCGGCAACGGCGAAAGCGTTATCTGCTATAACAGAGTTGATTAGCAAAAAAAGCCACTGTCTGGAACAGCCAGACAATGGCTTATGCACACCTTTTGCTAGATAAAACCCAAAATATAGATTAATTCCAAAACATGCCTTGTGCACCAGTTACAAGTTTGCTTCTTTTCGCTTCAGTTGTATTCTCAATAAAAGTTCAATTTGCGAAAAGTGCCGGTTTTTGTTTCACAAAACTGTTTCACAAAAACCGGCAGCATTTGTATAACTAAGGCAGTACTAATAATACAAATTCGAAAGATTTACTCTTTCACAGCACCACTTGTAAGACCGGCAACAATTTCTTTTTGTGCAAGAGCATAGAAGAAAACAGCCGGAATGAGCGAGAGCGTAAGATAAGCCAGAACTTTAGCCCAGTCCGTTGCGTACTGACCCTGATACTGCATAACTCCAAGAGGCAGCGTAAACTTTTTCTCGTCGTTAAGCACAAGAAGCGGAAGAAGGAACTGGTTCCAGCTGCCGACAAGTGTAAGAACCGCAATTGTTGTGATAATCGGCTTTGAAAGCGGAATAACCATTCTTAAAAGAAAACCAAGTTTTCCGCAGCCGTCGATTGTAGCAGCTTCTTCCAAATCCTGCGGAATCTGCTCAAAAAAACTCCGTGTAAGCATCGTATGAAATGCCAGGTTAAACGCAGCCTGTGGCAGCATAATTCCAAGATAAGTATCTATAAGCCCAATATCGCGCATCTGCAGATACATAGGAAGAATAGCTACAGCAAGCGGAAACAGAAGACCAAGCAGAATATAGTTATAAAGGAATTCCCTGCCAAAAAATTTTATGCGTGCAAACGTGAAACCCGTAAGACAGCAGAGAACTACATCAAAAACAACCGTTCCTACCATAATTATGAACGAATTTTTCAGACTTCTCCAAAATGTAGAGCTTGCCGGATTAAGAAGATGAGCGAAAGTATCAAGCTGAACAGGATTAGGAATTCCTAAAAGGTCTTTTCTAAGTTGTCCTATAGTCTTGAATCCGCCAAGGAACATTACATACAGCGGGAAAACGGTATAGACGATAATTATCACAAGAAAAACAATTTTCAGCGATTTATAAACAATGTTGGTATTAGTCTTATTCATATACTGCCTCAATTATCTTGTTTTATAAGTCTTTGGTAAACTGCATTGAACGTAACACAGATTACAAAAATTACGATAGCGATTGCGCTTCCGTAACCCATCTGAGAACGCCTGAAACCGAATTTATACAGGTATGTGACCATCGTCTCCGCGGAGTTTACAGGGTCACCCTTACCCATTGCCCAAATTATATCAAAGGTCTGAAGCGAGCCGACTATACAGAAGAAAAGCGTAACTACAATAGTAGGAAGAAGAAGCGGAATAATTATGAACACATTCAACTGTAGCGGAGAGGCACCGTCAATAGCAGCTGCTTCACGGATATCATCAGAAATACCCTGCAAGCCGGCAATATAAAGAATCATATAAAGGCCAAAGTATTTCCATATAACTACAATGAAAATTGCATTAAATACCGTTTCCGGCCGACCTAAGAAAGCAAAATCTGTTCCAGGAGGAAATAAAGATGCAAGAACTGTTGTTGAGATTCCGTATTGAGGGCTGTATATAAACGTCCATACAACACCGGCAATAACCTCTGAAACTACATAAGGAATAAAGAAAACTGTACGAAGAGCAATGTTAGTCTTTGATTTTGTAGAAATAATCAGTGCAAGCGCAAGAGCAATAGGCAGCTCAATAAGAAGCGAAAGCACAATTATTTTTACGTTATGTCCGAAAGATTTCCAAAATATTGGATCTGTTAAAATCTCTTTAAAGTTTTCAAGTCCGACGAACTGGGTTTTACGGCCTGCATTCGGACCTGTCAACGGGCCCATTCCGTTCCATCTGAAAAGACTGTACACAGCAGCTTTAAAAACAGGAAGAACAACAAAGAATGTGAAAATAATAAGAGGTATAATAAGGAAAGCCATAGCAATCCAGAAATTCTGTTTTTTCTTATTAATCATTTATTATTACCTTATAGCAAAACTAAAAAAGAAAAGAAAAAAACCGGAACAGAGCGAACTGTTCCGGTTTTGTTAAGTCAGCTCAATTATTTGTTTGATTCCCATGACTTCTGGATCAGGTCACAAGCCTGCTGAGGAGTCATTGTACCGGCAAAGATGCCTTCTGTTGCAGCTTTGATGTCTTCACCAACTGCTGCAGGGAGGAACTGATCGTAGTATAGCTGATAGTAACCAGCGTCTTTAACAGCCTGAACAACGTCCTTCATAACTGGATCAATCATGCCGTCATAGCCAGGAATAACCGGGCAGGCATTAAGTTTTGTACAGATAATCTCGTAGTTTTCAGGATCATAGAAAGATTTAAGGAATTCAATTGCTTCATCAGGAGCGTTCTTACCGATGATGTAGCCGTCACCACCACCCTGTGTATCAGAAAGAAGACCTTTTCCGCCTTCAATTGCAGGGAATGACATATAACCCCATTTGTCTTTATAGCCGAGTGTAGCATTATCGTTACCTGTTGAAGGTGCCCACTGACCCATAAGTGTCATAGCAGCTTTTCTATCAGCTACAAGAGCTTCCTGTTCAGCCTGTGTTGTAGCCATGAAACCGTCCTGGAAAGGATTTGTTGCTGTGAAATCTTTGAGCATTTCCATAGCTTTAAGGAATGAACCTTTATTGAAAGCGCCTGTTCCGTTGTATGCAGCAAGGAAATCAGGTTCGCCACCAAGACGCTGTGCAATGTATGTCCACCAGTAGTGGCCTGTCCATGTCTCTTTTTCGCCAAGAGCTACAGGAGCATATCCCTTTGATTTGAGAACTTTGCAGCTTGCAAGGAATTTTGACCAAGTAGAGAAATCATCTGCTGTAAGTCCACAATCTTGGAATACATATGTGTTGTACCAAAGACCTACTGTACCAAGTGAGTAAGGAGCACCGTACTGTTTACCGTCAAAAGCGTAAACACCCATAGCACCTTTACCAATCTGAGCAATGTTGCCAGATGAAACATAGCTTGAAATATCGCGGAGCATACCAGCTTCAGCCTGTTCGATCATTACACCACCACCCCATGAGCGGAAAATATCAGGCGGGTTACCAGACTGAATAACTGTAGCTACTTTCTGTTTGTAAGCTTCATTTTCGAGACAAGTAATCTCGATTTTTACATTCGGGTGTTTAGCCTCGAAATTGTCAGCAATCTTACGCCAGGCAGCCTGCTGTTCATCTGTTGTATCCAGATGCCAGAAAGTGATTGTCTTGGTTTCAGATGTTTTTGTTGCGCCACCTTTTTTACAGCCTGT
>CAMJMF010000145.1 GCA_946406925.1 uncultured Spirochaetales bacterium
TGCCCATTGTCTGAATTTGCGGTAGTCAATCACAATCATTGCAATAAGCAGAATAAGCCCTGTAATTGCAAAGAATATCTGTCTAGTATATTCTTTTGACTGCATCATTCCGTACTGGTCAAAACCTGATGAATAAATAAACAAGATTCCGATAAAGATTAATATCAATACTGCAAAAAAGAGAAAATAATCTAAATAACTGAATACACGTAATTTCATTCTTGTCTTCCCACAGGTTTTTTGATAGCAGAAAATCCTAATGTTTCAATAGCTTCTTCATAAGTCTGTTTTGCAAAAATGCCCTGAAAAATGATATTAGAAGCATACGGAGCCCACCATTCCCATTCATTTGTAGCTTCTACAGAAACACAGACAACAACAGCATCTTCTGGCGGTGCGTCAAACGGTGCATAGGCAACAAACCATGAATGCCAGCGGTTATTTAAACCGACTTCAGCAGTACCGGTTTTTCCTGCAATCTGAACGACTTTGTTTCTTAACGGCCATTGGGCAGAACCGTTTGTTACAGTATATCTTAAATCTGTCTGCAGCTCTTCCCAGACAGGGGCATCAATATCAGCTTTATGAAGCACTTCAGGTTTCAATTCCTTTGTTATTTCTTTTGTTGCAGGGTCATAAGCAATTTTCAAAATATGAGGCTTGTATATTACGCCTTTGTTTACAACCATAGCCATCATATTTGCTACGTGCAGAGGCGTTACAAGCGTATAACTCTGTCCGATAGAAGCATTCAGAGTGTCACCGCCAAGCCATTTTTCATGGAAGGTACGCTCTTTCCATTGTGGTGTCGGAACCAAGCCCCTCGCCTGTGACGGCAGATCGATTTCAGTTTCCTGACCATAACCGAACATTCTTGCATATTTGGAAATACGCTCAATTCCAAGGGCCTCACGTCCTATAGTCCAGAAATAGACGTTGCATGACTGGGCAAGACCATTTTTCAAGTCAAGTTTGCCGTGGCCCGGTATACCGATATGGCATTTGAAAACGCGGTTACCATATTCAATAAAGCCATTGCAATCTACCTTTTTAAGCGGATCAAAGGAGTTTTCCTGAAGCATTGCCGCAGACATAATAACTTTAAAAGTTGAAGCCGGTGGATAAGTACCTTCAACGGCACGGTTCAGCATCGGCTTTCTGGGGTCATTCAGAATCCGGCGCGTTTCAGATGTGTTTTCACCTGAAGTGAACACATTGGCATCATAAGACGGATAAGAAGCCATAGCCAGAATTTCACCGGTAGAAGGCTTTAAAACAACAGCCGAACCATAACGCTCGCCTAGAGCTTTTTCTGCAAGTTCCTGAATCGAGCGGTCTATAGTCAGAACAAGGTTATTACCCATTTTGGGCGGAATAACTACAGGTGCAGTTGAAACAAAGCGTCCCTTTGCATCAACAGTTCTTGACTCTCTGCCGGGTTCACCCTGAAGAATCTCATCGTATTTGCTTTCTATGCCGCTCTGTCCGATGATACTGTTTTCATTGTAGATACGCTTTGAGTCATTGTCATGCATGTTATAGCGCACATTAAGCTGGTCTTTGGTAATTTTTCCAAGATAACCAAGAATATGGCAGAAAGAACCTGTAACAAGATAGCTTCTGACAGGCTTTGCGCGCCAGGAAACACCGGGCAAATCAACAAGGTTTTCAGCTATCATGGTAATAGTCTGAAACGAAACATTAGACTTAACTTCAACCGCCCTAAATGAATAGCGCGATACGTCTTTGATTTTGTTGTCTATATAGCTTCTGTTTACGTCCAGCTGAGACGCAAGACGTGACAAGACCGTATTGTATTTTTCATCGGGTATTTCACCAAGAGTTATATCAACAGCAAAAGAATCAATATTTACAGCAAGAGCCTGATCGGAATTTCTATCGTAAATCTCACCACGCTGGGCAGGTATTTCTTTTACAGTACTTGAAATCTTTTTTGACTGTGTACGGTAATTCTGACCTTGAACTACCTGCATTGAAAATAACTTAAACAAATAAACAGTTAAAACAAGAAAGATGATTATGCCGATTACAGTAATCTTTGTGTTTTTTGTTTCAGATATTTCCGGTGCATTGATAAAATCATTCTTTCGCATACGACGCGCTCTTTGGCATAATTAAAAGCCATGAAGAAAATAAACGCAAAAAAGCAAACATCAACGGTGCCAGAACTGTATTCATACACAGCTCAATCCAGAAAAGAGACTCTGACAAATGATAGACAGCAATTTTTCCGCCGAACAAAAATGACACAACAAACAACAGCATAGCTTTTACAAATGTGGCGATTGCCGCAAGAATTGCAGGGAAAAATACTGTATCAACATTGATAAAATCTTTGAAACAGCCGGTTATAAAACCGATGATGGTTCTTAACAATGAGTTCAACCCCAGAGGCGAAACTGATAAAAAATCAAGAATCATTCCTGACAAAAAACCGTTAACCTCACCAGAAATTGAACCATTATAAAATGAAACATAAATAAGAATCAGCAATGCCAAATCAGGAACAACAGGCAGAAAACTGATATTAGAAAGCAGTGCAGTTTCAATAATCAAAAAGCTCAAAGAAAAAATAAAAGAAAAAAAACTTGATTTAATCATTTAATTCCTCTCTGTCCATAACAATTACAGATTCAAGACGGGAAAAATCAATAATCGGAGTTACTTCAATTTCAAGAGATGAGTCATACTCAAGAATTTTTATAAGAGAAATTGAACCGATAGGAATATCGCGCTCAAAATTTCCATTTTCACCGGAAGTAACAACAACATCGCCCATCTGCAATGTATCAAGGCTTCTCTTATTGATGTATCTTAATGAAAGACTCTGACTTTCAGAACCATTTCCTGATATGAGCCCTAAATCTCTTGTACTACGAACTCTGGCAGAAACATTGCACTGATAGTCATAAACAGGCATTACAAGACTTGTATAATGACCGACTTCAATAACTTTGCCGACAAGACCGACATTACCCCGCTGCAATGCTATAACAGGCATGTTTTTCTTTATGCCGGCTTTACTGCCTTTGCTTATTGTAATTGCAGAATACGGAGCCTGAGGGTCTCTGCCAATAATATATGCAGGATAATTCTTTTTATTCAGCGAATCAGAGAGACCTAGCTGTTCCCTCAACCGCTCATTTTCGCGTCTTATCTCAACATTGTTTCTTTGAAGATACTCATAATCCTTGAGTTTTTCAGTGAGCGCATCATAGTCTTTGCGTAAATCTGAAAGCTCTTTAATTGCGGTAAAAGTTCCGCCTATAGAATTCGCGACAGAATGCACTGAAAGCTGTGCGGTTGAAGCAATGGAAAAACCGGTTTCTTTAAAATCTACTATAAAGCCGCCAGTCTGCAATGCGAGAATAACTCCAGATATGACAACCAGTAAAACCAGAAGGAAAACCGGTAAACTGAACCAGGCAGTTGTTTTAGATTGTGCCATAGTTATTAATTGTTCAGCATATCATAGATGCTGCGGTCAGAAGAGATTTCTCTTTCAAGTTCAAAAGATTTGCCTGCACCGATAGCAACGCAGTCAAGAGGTGCTTCTGCTAAAATAACAGGAACGCCTGTTTCTTTTGAAATAAGCTTAGGGAAGCCTTTTAAGAGAGAACCGCCGCCGGTCATAACAATACCGCGCTCAACAATATCAGCAGCAAGCTCAGGCGGAGTTGTTGACAATGTAAGTTTTATTTCATCAAGAATTTGAGTTATCGGGTCTTTCAAAGCTTCACGGACTTCAACCGAGTCAATCTCAAGGCGGCGTGGAAGACCTGTAATAGCATCTGTACCCTTGATTTCACGTTTTTCAATATTCTTATCAGGAACAGCGTTTCCGATTTCTGTTTTAAGTTTTTCTGCAGTCTGCTGACCGATTACAAGGTTATGAACGCTTCTTACATATTTGATGATTGCCTCATCAAATTCATCGCCGCCCAAACGGATAGCTCTTGTTACAACCATGCCGCTTAACGAAATAACTGAAATTTCAGTTGTACCGCCGCCGATGTCACAGACCATGTGACCTGCCGGCTCATGAATTGGAATTTCAGCACCGATAGCAGCAGCAAGAGATTCCTGGATAACATTTACCTCTCTTGCACCGGCATGAACGGCAGCTTCCATAACAGCGCGGCGCTCAACTTCTGTAATACAAGAAGGAATACCAATCTTCATTCTTGTTCTTGTAAGCTTATAACGTGGAATAACCTTTTGAATGAAAAACTTAATCATTTTTTCAGTCAAATCCATGTCAGCAATAACACCATCTTTAAGGGGGCGTTTCGCAGTGATATTATCCGGAGTTTTCCACAGCATTTGTTTTGCAGCTGAACCAACAGCAACTACACGTTTTGTTCCGCATTCTACAGCAACAACAGAAGGCTCGTTAATTACAATGCCCTTTCCACGAACATAAACAAGCGTGTTACATGTTCCCAAATCAATTCCTATATCTGTTGTAAACTTATCAATTAAGCTCATAACCCCCCCTAACCGTTATTCAATTTTTGAAGTGCACCAGGATGATTTACCTGCACCCGCAGAGCTTTACGCCATTCTGAACGCGCTTTTGTCGAATCACCTTGTTTTTCATATATTATCCCAAGCCCGTAATAGGCATCGGCATAATTTGCATCTTTAGCTAAAATAGCATCAAATTCTCTTTTTGCATCAAAAAGATTATTTTCTTCGAGATATATTTTACCCAGAATATTGCGACTTTTCAACACTAAAATGTCATCATTAGACTCACTTACAACACGAAAAAGGTATTGTTTTGCCTTTGAATAGTCTTCTGACTTGTAATACTGCTCGCCAATTGCATGAAGAAGCTTTTCTGATTCATGGATGCCGAGCGCTTCTGTAAAAGCGCTTATGCTTTCTTCAGTCATATTCAGCGCAGCATAAGAAAGTCCTAAATATTCGGGAATATCATTCGAGACATAGCCGTCATTTTTAGCCAGTGTAAAATACTTTATGGCAAGATCCGCATAGCAGTTATATGCAGCAAAAACATCTTTCTGGTAATATGCCCTTGCAAGCATATACTCAATCTGAGGTTTTGATTTTGAATAATTTGAAATTAATGCAAGACGCAGCGCGTTTATTGCGTCCTCGATATAGGCAAGTGCAGCAGATGTATCTGTCTGCGAAACAGCAAGATAAAATGCAGAATAACCTTTATAAACAAGAACTGACTGCTGCATAGGCTTCTCTTCAAGCATACGGTCTGCCTGAGCATAAACGCCCTCGTAATCTTCAGAATTCCACAAATTCTCAAGGTTTTCTAATGACAGTTCTTTTGAAATTTCTTTATGTTTTGCAAGTGTTCTCATAGACACACCTGCAGCGAATGCAACTGCCAAAACAATTATAATGATACAAGTCCACAAGAATTTTTGTTTTTTTCTTCTGTCATAACTATCATATTCACGCAGTTGATTCATTTTCATTTTTTAACCAATCCCACCCCAATTTGGTACTGTTAATCAACAACCTCGCCGCAGAGCGACAAGGTTGTTGTTCTTAATAAGTAATCGCACTCGGCTTTGATACCCTTTGCCTCGGCACGAATCAATTAACAGCTTTATGAAAAAAAAGCAGAAGAGACAATAAGCCGAGTTCTGTCAATAAATCATTGCAAAGCAACAATTTACCATAATCATCTATCTTGAACAAAACTTACGTTTTGTCTCCAGCAGTTTACCAGCAGCCGCCCGGACTTGCGTCCGGAATCGGAAATCAGGCTGCTATTTAACTTTGCTCCAAATGAGGCTTGCAATGCGGTTTTTGTTGCCAAAAACCCGGTGGGCTCTTACCCCGCCATTTCACCCTTACCTTGCGGCGGTATACTTTCTGTTGCGCTCTCTGTAGCTTTTTCATTATAAAAAAGCCCCCGGCTGTTAGCCGGCATTTTTTCCGAAGGAGCCCGGACTTTCCTCTGCGGACTGACCGCAGCGATTATATCCCTTCTGCCAGAATTAACTATTAAAACTGCTCAAAAACTAAAGCTTTCGAACAGATAGTTACTCATCAAAGCCCATTTCTTTGATTTCATCACGAGAACGATGTTCATCTTCGTCCAATTCATCTTCATCGTTTTCTTCGTCCTCATCGCTGAAATCATCATCAAGGTCTGCAAGGCTTCCTGTATCATCAAGGTGGAAATATTCGCTTTCACCTGATTCGTCTTCTTCGTAATACAGAATACGGCTGCAATACGGGCAGAATACAATCTTTTCGCCTGTATGAACTTCATTCGCAAACTGTGCAGGAAGAATCATGTGGCAGCCGTCGCAGACGTTACCTTTTACAGCAACAATACCCTTGCTGTGCTTGCTCTTGATAATACGCTCAAATTTGAAAATAATCTCAGAATCGATTCCAGGAACAATTTCTTCTTCCTGTTTATGCAGAGCGTCAAGTTTTGCTTTCAGGTTTTCAATTTCCTGTGAAAGATTCTGCTTGTTCTGGTTCAGCTCAGATTCCTGCTGGGCAATGAACTGCTCGTCCTGTTTGATATTTTCATCAAGTTCAATAAAGAGCTTTTCTTCTTTCTGCAAATCTTTGCGGATCTGCTGCTCAAGCTCTGTTGCGTCCTTAATTTCTTTTTCAAGAGCTTCGTATTCACGGTGAGTGGTAATTGAGTCCATTCCCTTTTCACCGCGCTCGCGTTTTGCTTCAGCATCAGCAAGCTGAGTTTTCAAAAGAACAACTTTTGAACGGAGTGTTTCGTATTCCGCATTTTTTTCTATAAACTGCTTCTTCATGCGTTCAAGAAGTTCTTCCTGATTCGTAAGCCGTTTTGGTGCGTCGGCTATAAGCGTCTCAAGTTCATATTTTTCAGAAAGAACTTCCTGCAAAGTTTTTAATTTGTCGAAAACTTCAGTCATTTCCATAAGTACAAAACCTCTTCTATATTAATTGTCAAGATAATCGCGCAATGGGCTTGAGCGTCTCGGGTGTCTCAGCCTTCTCAACGCCTTAGCCTCAATCTGACGTATACGTTCGCGTGTTACGTTAAAGTACAAACCGACTTCCTCAAGAGTAAGCGAATATCCGTCATCAAGACCAAAACGCATCTTAAGAACTTCCTGTTCGCGCGGCGGCAGCGTAGCAAGCACAGTCTGAAGCTGTTCCTGCAAAAGCGTAAACGCTGTCTGGTT
The DNA here is from genome assembly GCA_946406925.1 of uncultured Spirochaetales bacterium. Taxonomy (GTDB): domain Bacteria; phylum Spirochaetota; class Spirochaetia; order Treponematales; family Treponemataceae; genus UBA1240. The sequence goes on from CAMJMF010000145.1 coordinate 7,194, forward strand.
TGCAGGATTCTCAACTTCCTTATCCTCGATAAAATCGCCGAGCAGAGAATCTTCTTCCTCACCGATAGGCGTTTCAAGAGAAATAGGCTCGCGAGCAACATTCTTAACC
>CAMJMF010000146.1 GCA_946406925.1 uncultured Spirochaetales bacterium
TGACACACAGAAATTGCGGACTGTCACCAAGATTTTCGATTTGCTCTATCCGAAAGGCACCGTCTTTACAGAGGAAATATTCTCGTTTTATGTTTCATGTGCTGATTCTTATGAAGGTTACGGCAGCGACAATCTACGCTACCCGTTTCAAGAAAGGGAATTCAGAACATCTGCTAATACAAATTTGATTTCTCCTGTTACGGGCTGCCTTAAGCAGGGCGAAACATACAAATTTGAAGTGCAGACAAGCGAATACACAAATTTCTATATTTTACTGCCTGATTCTGTCAAATGGTCAAAGAAAAATCTTCAGACAGAATTGTATGAACTTGAATTTCAAATTCCAAAAGGCTTGTCTTCTCTGACTATCTACAACACTAGCCGCAAAGCTCTTTTCACTTTCAAAGTGGAATAATACTTTTCGCAACAGCTCAATCTACAGAAAAAGTTCAATCGGCGAAAAGCGTCGCTTTTTGTTCCACAAAAACCGACAGCTTTATTTTCGCGAGATTGCTTCGTCGGTACCATTCTTCGCAAAGACGGGTTTTCGATTAGGTTTAATCTATAGGATTAGTCGTTTCGACAACCCTGTCATTGCGAGCCGAAGGCGAAGCAATCTCAAGAGAAAAGAAAAAGGCTGCCTCTTTCGAAGCAGCCTTCCATGTACAATTTACATGTTTCAGCGTTTTACGAATTAGAATAATAAGACCCTACTCGCAAAACGTGGCGAAACATTATTTGTTCATTTCGTCAATCAAGCCCTGGTATTCGTTCTTTGTAGCTTCATAAGCTTCCTGAGCTGTCTGTCCGCCACCGTAAACGTTCCAAATAACGTTACCAACCTGATTGATACCGATAATCATCGGGTCATAACGTGGAACTGGATTGTCGCGCATCAACTGCAATGTTTCATCAACAGCACGTGCATCACGGAATCTTGAATAGTAGTCTTCTTTCCATGTTGTTGCATCGTAGCCTGGAACTTCTGTTGTGTAAAGGTCAAAAGCCTTTGCAATCTTTTCAGCACGTTCTTTGTCATAGCAGCCAGGAATTACATATACGTTGTCCTGTGCCAATGTTCCGTATTTTCCGTCACCTTTTGGTCCAAGTGGGAAACATACAAAGCCCCAGTCGTCCTGCATATCAGCGATGTTGCCTACACGGTATTCCTGGTCAACCTGGAAAGCAACTTCACCGTTGATGAATGAAGCATACATCCAGTCCCAGTTTGCGCCTTCCGGCTGTGGTCTTTCATATTTGCGTTTCATATCAGCAGCCCAGCTCAAAGCTTCAAGAGTCTTTTCGTTGCCGATGTTGTTGAAGTATTTTCCGTTTGAATCTTTACCGATGTAGCTTCCGCCGTTTGACATAGCTGCGAGATAGCAGAATTCTGTAGAAAGGTTAGCCATACCGTATGTATCAAATACACCGTCGTTGTCAAGGTCACGGGTTGTCTTCTTCAGCATGTCTTCGAATGTTTCCCATGTCCATTTTTTTTCTTTCTGCAAATCGTAGATTTCTTCCGGGTCAATACCAGCTTCTTTCAAGAGACGTTTGTTGAAGAAAACACCGCCGCGTGGTTCAGAAGCAAGTGCACGCATTCCGTAGAAACCGCCGTTCTTGCTAGTCAGTTCTTTTGTAGCTTTGTCCCATTTCGGGTCATTCCAGTCAATTGATTTGATTGTTGACAAATCATAGAAAAGATTGCCTTTCAAACCTGTTGAAACTGAACGTGCATCAATAACGAAAATGTAGTTTTCGTCGCCGCCTGTTGTACAGAAGTTTGCAACTGTCTGTGGGTGTGCACCCCAGCTGCCGATACCATAAGAATCGATGTCCATATTGTAAGCGCTCTTCAAGAATTTATGGAATCTTTTTGCATCTTCATCAGCAGGGCTAACTGCTTCAGCATTGTCAGCACCATCACTTGGTGACCAGAAGTCGCCGATGATAATCTGCATGCCGTCGAAATCATAGACTTTTTTTGTTTCAGGATCTTTTGCGAGTTTAACACTCTTGTATTCCTTGAACAAAGCCTTTTCTTCTTCTGTTAAATTCTTTTTGTTACCACAAGAAACAAAAAGAACAGCAAGACCGATAAAAAGAACTGCTTTTAATGCTCTTTTAACCATATTATTTTGCCTCCTTACTATATTTCCTCCATACAGAGAAAACCAAGCGGAACTTACAAATTCCGCCATTATCCAGTTTTATATACGGCTTAAGATTAACACTAAACCGCTTTTTTGTAAAATCTTCAGCCTACATTTTTACGCCTGTAGAAGTCAAACTTTCTACAAAGAGATTCTGTGCAAAAAGATACAGCACAAGCAGCGGAATAAGCGTAATCAAAACACCGGTAGCAACAATTGCGTTGGTGTAGCCGATAGATACAGTCGGCATACCGTAAGCGTTCATCATATACTGTGCAAATCTGTCGCCGAGAGTTGCAACCTGTGTAGACAAAAGCTTAATTTTTCCAAGGAACAAATCCGTATAGAAAGAATCTGTCCACTGCCATACAAAAGCGAACAAAAAGCAAGATGTAAGAATCGGTTTTGCACCAGGAATCATAATACGGATATATGTTGAAAGCGGACCGCAGCCGTCAACATAAGCAGCTTCTTCAAGCTCAAACGGAAAAGCCATAAAATACTGACGAATCATGTAAATATAAAGCCCGTTCTTTAAGCCCATACACGTAAAGCACATCATCAGATACGGTAGCATAGAGCCGCGCAGGTTTACCGTATGCCCGAATATATTAAAGAACCTGAAATGCAGATACAAAGACGTTGAGATTGTCTGCGGCGGAATTATAATTACAAGAATTACACAGAAAAACCAGAAACGCTTGAACGGAAACTGGAATCTTGAAAAGCCGTAGCCGACAAGAGAACACATAAAAACCTGAATAACAGCGACAAGTGTTGAAACCCAAAGACTGTTAAACAAAGAGGTTTTGTAGTCCATTATTGTAGATGCAACTTTATAGTTCAAAACTGAAAAGTTTTTAGGCAGAACAACAATTGTTGTGTCGTACAAGTCTTTTTCAGCCATAAAGCTTACGGAAATCTTATTCAGAATTGGCTGCAAAATCAAAAAGCACATTCCGAAAAGCAGAATTCCGCGGAAAATCGATAAAGTGTATTTCTTTATTGTCTCTCTCAGCAAAATGCCGTCAGATGCTTCATTTCTTGCCCAAAAATCATTGTTAATCATAGTTATATACCACCTTAGAGATAATCAAAGAAGTCAATCCAATCATAGCCATAACCACAATAAAATAAATCCAGGCTAAAGCAGAACTGAAACCGTAGTTAAGCTGACCAATCATAACATCGTTAATCTTTTTCATAATTACGTTGTCTGACTTTGTAAAGAAGTCAATGATTGTATAAACCCAGCATACCAAAAGAAGCGGGCTTACCATCGGAACTGTAATTTTCCAGAGGCGTTCCCAGCTTGTACAGCCTTCCATGTCTGCGGCTTCATACATACTTGGCGAAATATTCTGAAGACCTGAAAGGAAGATAATAATCTGAATGCCGGATGCCATGGCAACGTCATAAATCGAATCGATTATTTCAAAAAGAGTCTTGAAAACTTTGCCGCTTATGCCGTTTACACCGCCTGTATTTGAAACAAGAATCTCCTCAAGAACAGCGGTAATTGTATTAGAGCTGCCCTGCTCTTCAATTGTAGCCTTAAGCTGTGAAAGCAGCGCGTTATTGTATTCAAGTCCGACAAGAACGCCGGAAGAAAGAATAACGCACAAAAAGAAGATTGAGCGGACAAGTGCGCGTCCTTTGAACTTCTGGTTGAGCAGCAGCGCAACAAAGAAGCTGAAAACTATAGTAGCCAGAGAACGGTAGAACATTGTCGCAATTGATGTAACAAGCATTCTGTTGAATTCAGGGTCAACAGTAAAAGCTCTTACATAGTTTCCGTAGTTGTTCCATTCCATTATGAAGCCGTTTACAGAAACATCAACAGCCGAAAGACTCATTGTAAGAGACTGATACAACGGTTTTATCATAAAGAAGATAAAGCCTATAATAAACGGACTTATAAATGCATAACCAAGACGGGCTCGGTGACGTGTAAGCCCTACTCTTTTCTTTTTCTTACTAAACAGCATCAGCGGGCCTCCATAACCTTATAATCCCGGGCTGGAATTGAAACACCGTCAAGAGTTTCAAAATCAACATAGCCAAAATTGACAAGTACTGCATAACCATTGTCAAAGGTTGTCAGAGTAACATCATCACTGATGAACTCATGGTTATCAATTCTGGCATTGCAGATATTTTTCATTTCAGAGTTATAGCGTGAATAAATATCCTTCATTTTATCCTGCCAGTTGGCAAAATTAGAAGCATAATATTCTGTAAACTCAGTTTCCTGTATACGTTTTTCTGATTCTGCAATAAAGGTGAATGCAAGACCTGCACCGCACTCCGCAGATTCAAGAATATTCTGCTGAATCTCGTTTGCAATATTTATTGAAGAACCTGTAAAAGTTACATTGCCGTGCAGCGCAATCTGATAAAACGGAACATGCTTATCCAAAATTGCATAATCATTGCCGTGGAAAACCATATTGGTAACACAGTCTGCATCTTTTACAGCATAAACATTACCGGCATTAATCATAATGCCCAGACCTGATTTTTTGATTTCGCTCAAAGTTTCAAGCTGCATATCTTTTACAGCGGCACGGCTTATCTTTTTGCGCGGGTTATAGTCTGCCGAAAGCTGGTAGCCGGTGTCTCTAAACGAAACGCCCTGGATCTTATGCTTTGCCGCATTAGAGCTGAGATTAAGCGCAGCCTGTCTGCTGATTTCAGGCTTCAAAAGATAGTAATAGTCTACATCGTCACGCTTGCCGTACCAGATCGGCGTATATTCGCTCAGCTCGCAGACCTCGGTGCTTGAAAAACGTGCAGAATGGCTGAAATAGTTAAAGCCGTCATTTGCACCCGGCAGAAATGCATACTGCACCTGACCGTCCAGATAAAGCTTTGGCGAACAGTTCTTTGTATCATCAATCATTTTGTTGAATGCTGAAGCTCCGCCAAGCTGCCTTATAAATTTGAATTTCTGAAGCGATTTCTGCTTTACGCCGCTGTTAATAAAGCCGGTAAGCTTTATAAAGCATGAAGGCATATTCATTGCATCAATGGACTTAATCATATCAGCTGCCTGCTTATAAGAAGTCAGCGAATAAGGCAGTGTTTTAGGCATACCCAAAACCTGCTGCATTTTCGAAATAGCACCGACAATTTCAATTGAAACAGGCACAGCTTTATTCGCCGCGGCTTTAGAATCACCGAACAGCATGCTTCTATAATGCTTTGCCATGTCTGCATAAGAAGCAGAATCTATAAAAGAATAAATCTGCTCAATGCCTTCACCTTCAGGCAGACCGCGTTCATAAGCGTACTGCGCATTTGTATTTCTTGAAGACGGTTCGTACTTTTCGCCATGAATAAGCTTATAGTCTGCAAAGACATAGTTATAGCTTCCAAGTCTGCCTGCAACATCAGCTGAAACAGCGCCATACTCTGCGCCTTTCTGCATAACAGAAATAAAGCTTGAATCACCGCATGAAACGCCGAAAACCGGGAAGGCGGCTCTGGTTTCTGTCATAACTGCATCGCGGTCTGAACCGTAGTCCCAGCCGTAAACATCGCAGTAATACGCATTCTGTCTGATTTTTCCGTTGTTAAAGTTGATTAAACTTCCGCCGCCTTCCGGCACAAGCAGAAAGCCGGTGTCGTCAGGGCCGCCTGCACCAAAGTACGGCAGCACAGAAAGTCTGATAATCGGAAAATCTCTTTTATAAGAGATTTTATCAAAAGGCACCTGTACAACAAGATTATTGCCGTCAAGTTTATATGTCACAGAAATATTAAAGCCCGGCACATTCTTGATTTTACCGCCGGCGTACATCTGAATGTCGCGGTCATAATCTTCGCGTGTATAACCGATTGATGCAAACATTTTTTCGTTTTTCTCTTTCAAGAATGTCTGCAACGGGTCGCGGATTACATAAACAGCACCGTCTTTCAGCATAGGATATTGCTGTAGAAGCAGGTTTTTGTCATCTGACGCAAGAAGATTTCCAAGCTCAAGCTTACGGTAATTCTGTTTTAGAGAACGCTGGTCGCTTGCTGAAAATTTCTCAAGATAGTTGTTCATGTCTTTTTCTGTCAAAGCCATAGGATAAACATAAACACGCTCAATATCACCAATACTATAATCGACTGTGATTTCATCGCCTGTCTTTTTTATTTTATAGGCTTCTTTAGAAATTGAATAATTGAAGAAATCATAAAGCGTATCAACGCCGTTTATTGTTGAATATTTCAACAAAAATGGCGAGCGCATATTGTCTTTTTCTTTTTGAAGGGCAAGCCTGTCATTCTGCGAATTCACAGGGTTAGAATACCAGACATGTCCTGTTGATTTCTGTGTAACAGAAAAAACAGTTGTATCCGGGTCGAGCTCAAAGAGCAGAGAATCGTTTTCAAGAACATACTTTTCAGGCTGACCTTCCTTCAGATATTCAAAACGCTGAAGAACAGTATCTGGAACTTTTCCGACATTGGCAAGCCTGTAGGCGATATATGCAATAAAGCCTATCACTAGAAGCCAGAATACAAAACCAATCCAGAATTTCGGCGATTTCAATTTGTCAAGCTTAATCATTTTCATTTTCTCCTATACTCCCGCCGTCAATTCAACCTGAACATAATTTCTTTGCCGAGCGAAACAAAGTAAGAAATACCCTGCGAAATCATACTGAAGAAAAGCAACATAATAAAAATAAAGACGAGCATTCCGAAAACGGTCATAACAAGGAACAAAAGCGTCTTGCCTGCACCGTAAACATGAATCATCATCATTGCCATAAAAATCAGCATTACACACCAGAGAAGCGAAATATCGTTGAACACAAAATAAAAAGCACCTTCTTCAAGTGTTACGAAATTGCTCATAATTATAATAGGAATCTGAATCAGGGGATACGGCGTTAAGGCATAGGCTGTTCCCATATAGATGTCGCCCAAATGGCCTTTGCCGTCAAACAGAGTTGTTACGCCCCAGTTGCAGATGCAGAAAATTGCAAGCGGCAATAATATAGAAGCAAATTCCATAAAAATATTGACTTTTTCCCAGTTTACGTCTATCAGCAGAAAGTTTGTAAAGCGGAGCTTCCAGACATGTGTAAGAAGAGTCAAGATAACAATAAAATTAGCTGCTGAAAAAGAGCCTCTTTTTGCG
>CAMJMF010000147.1 GCA_946406925.1 uncultured Spirochaetales bacterium
ACCATGCCGGCGTCTTGAGCCGCGTTTCAGGCTTATTCAGCCGCCGCGGCTATAACATTGACAGCCTTACGGTCGGCGAAACCTATAACCTTGACCGTTCGCGCATGACGATTGTGGTGCGCGGTGATGAGTCTACGCTCGAACAGATTGAAAAACAGCTTTCAAAGCTTGTTGAAGTAATCTCGATAAAACATTGCGAACCGTCAGAAACGGTGCTCCGCGAACTTGCGCTTATAAAAGTTGCTGTTTCAGGCGAACGCCGCGGCGTAGTCATAGAAACAGCAAACATTTTCCGCGCTCATATTGTAGATGTCGGCATTGACTCGCTTGTCATAGAAGTAACAGGCAGCGAAGATAAAGTTGCAAGTCTTATCCGTCTGCTTGAACCTTTCGGCATCATGGAGTTAGTCCGCACCGGCTTAACCGCAATGGAACGCGGCGCCGACATTTTAGGAGATGCCTGAGCAGAAAAGCCGCAAAGCCTGCGTGTCAATCATCGCGGGTTTCGGCAAAGCCTGCGCGGAACTGCATCTCTTTTTCTTCAAGATTTCTGTAGCATAAAAAGAACGCTATTATAAGGAATATATCCGCTAGAATCCATGCTGTTGGCGAGGCAAAGCAGGCGGCTTTGAACCCAAAATGCGGCACAAAGAAAATTGCAATAAGCGCCCTGCCTATCAGCTCAAAGAGCCCTGCAAGAACCGCAAGCCTGCTGTAGCCCATTCCCTGAATGCAGAATCTTATAACATTTACAAGCGTAAGCGGAAAATAGAATAATGCATTCGAAATAAGGAAAAACTGCACCATATCGAGAATTTCAGTTTCGTCTGCGCTTACAAATAACAGACCGAGATCTTTTCCGAACATATATAGAATAAAAAATGCCGCAATCGAATAGATAAGACCGATTAAGCTGCTCTGGTAAAGCCCTTTCTTGATGCGCAGAAGTTTGCCTGCGCCTGTATTCTGACCGGCCCAAGTTGCCATTGTTGTTCCAAGCGCATCAAACGGACAGCAGAAAAATATGTGCGTTTTTGCGCCTGCTGTTACCGCGGCAACAGCATCAGAACCAAGCGTGTTTATCGAAGTCTGAAGAATTACGCTTCCGATTGCTGTAATTGAATATTGAATGCCCATCGGAAAGCCTGTGCCGATTAGCTTTACAAAAAGATTTGTGCGTATTTTCCAGTCTGACTTTTTTAAGTGAATAATCTCAAATCTTTTAATCATATAAAAAAGACAGCTTATGCCTGAAACAAACTGCGCAAGCACTGTCGCATAGGCAGCGCCTTCTACGCCAAGCTTAAAAACAAGAATAAACAGCAAATCAAGCGCGATATTCAGAATAGAAGAAAAAACAAGAAACAGCAGCGGTGTACGGCTGTCTCCTACGGCGCGCAAAACGCCGGCTAGAATATTGTACAGAAATACAACCGGAATTCCTGCAAAAATAATGCGGATATATTTTGACGCATAATCAATAATATTTTCAGGTGTGCGCATCAGCACAAGAAGCGGACGGCAGAACACAACCGTAAGAATTGCAAACAAAACTGAGAATACTGCGGAAAGCTCAGCTGAGCTTGCTGTAAGCTGGCGCATTGTGTTGAAATCTTTTGCACCGAATTTGTTCGCAATTGGAATTGAAAAACCGCTGCAGACGCCGATGCAGAACCCGATTATCAGAAAATTGACTGAGCCTGTTGAACCTACGGCAGCGAGAGCTTCTTTGCCCAAAAATTGACCGACTATTACTGTGTCTACAATGTTATAAAACTGCTGGAATAAATAACCGAATAAAAGCGGAACGGAAAATCCCAAAATCAGGCTGAACGGCTTGCCCTGCGTTAAATCTTTTGTCATAGCTTGAACATAGCTAAAACTGTATAAAAAAGCTAGTGCCCCCTGCATGCAAGGGCTGAAAGTATTGACATTCAGGGGGAATGTGGTATCTTTTATATTGTAAAAGTTTTAAGCAAGCGCTTTTGAGGAGACCGCCATGAAAAAGTATACCCTTTTTGTATTGATATATCTCTTTGTATTGGCACTGATTACGTCATGCGGTGGTGGCGGAGGCGGTGGCGGCGCTGTTTCTTTTTCTCATTCAAATCAGCTTCATAATGGCGGCGATGCAGGCGGCTGGGGTAACGGCAATCAGACTGGCGGCGGTTTAGGTGGTGGCTCTGCAAGCACTATTTCTGCAGAAGCCGGCACTTTTACACCATGCGATGACATTGACTGGACAACTATCACTCTTGAAATAACCGTAACTTCTGACGGTGCAACAACAACCCACACATTTGACAGCGGTGATAAAAACGCCATAGCCGAGCTTTTAACTTCTCTAAAAAAAGGCGACACTGTATCAGTTTCAGTAGAAATAGAGATGGAGGACAGTTCAACAAGAACTTCATCTGCCGGACCTATAACAATAGGAGTTGGCGACAACCACATTTCTATACCGACACCATATAAGTTTGAATGTTCAACAGAATCTTGTGTTAATGCTTATGAAAGTTACGGCTGTACAGATAGTCCGTCTGCTACGTTAATTAGCGGTGAAAACTCTGGAATTTATACAGTGAACGATGCTGCTTCAAAACTGCCTTCTGCTGATGATATAGAAGCTCCTGGCTATATATTTGACCATTGGGAAACTATCGACGGTCAGCCATATACCCCAGGTGTTTCAAGAGGTGATGTAACAATTGTGCCTGTAATGAAACCCGACTATACGTGTGCTTATGGTGATTTGGTTGATAATATAGTGATAACAAATCAGCAGGAATTCAATGATTTGATGAGCATTCATGCAGATCAAGATTTTGATGGAAAAGAAATCAAGCTTTATTGCAATGTATCTACATCAACATCGTTTTCAAAATCAACCAATGCAACTGATGGTTTTAAAGGTACATTTGATGGGCAAGGTCATACTGTCCAATTGTCTGTTGGATATATCACTTCACAAAATATAAATAATGTAAATCATTATTATTCAGGACTGTTCGCCATAAATCAAGGAACAATAAAATCTGTAAAAGTTACCGGAACTGTCAATGGTACTGGTGGAGAAAATGGTTATGTAGGCGGTATTGCTGCTGTAAATAAAGGAACTATTGAGAATTGTGCAAATGCAGCTAGAACAGATGGTACTGCACGAAATAATGGTGGTATTGCAGGAACAAATTACTCAACTATAAACCAGTGTTATAATACAGGTGAAATTCGTTCTAATGCTACTTTTGAACCGGAAATAGGTGGTATTGCCGGTGATAACATTTCTTCTGCGGTAATTACAAACTGCTATAATAAAGGAACTTTATGGGGTGTTAATTCTAATAGCACTCGTGTAGGCGGTATTGCAGGTTATTACGGTGGAGGTAGTATCAGTAACTGTTATAATACATATAATGGAAATTCCTACACTTCTTGGACGTTTGGTACTCTTTGTGGACTGGCCGCAAGCGGTATGACTGTAACTGACTTTTACTGTGATACTTCTAAAAATTTGTATGGAACAGGTTCTGCTGCGGTAAGTGGTACACCAAATCCTTTGACTTCAGCAGGAAATCTTGTAACGGCAAATCCTAGTATATGGCAGGCAGGTTCGCCTTATCCAACGCTTGTTAATGCGCCATATTAACAGATTTGTGTCTTCGCATAAAAAATAGCACTGGTGCATAAACGTGCAATGCGGTTTGCAAAATTCCAGTAACTGATATATGCTGTTAAGCGAACGAAACGGAGTGGAGTAAATCTTATGATGAGCAAGCAGCAGAATGTCTGTGATTTAGTAGAAAAGCTGACCGGCATTGTCTCGATGTTTTCGGTATTTACATTTCTGCTGAAATTTACGCCGCTTTGCCGGTATGTGCTGCCTGCCTGTTACGTCTTTGATATTCTGTTTGTGATGCTGCTTTTTCTGCGCATAAAGCTTTATGGATTTATTGAATATCTTGGCAGCTGGCAGAATATCGTGGATTTTTTTGCCGCAATTCCGATTGCAGCGCTTTTTGCCCGTCACACTGAATTGTTTCAGGTTATTGCGCCGGTTGGTTGGTTCACAATTTTCCGGCTTCTGAACATTATTCCGCTTGTAAAAAAAGACTCTGCGTTTGCGCAAAGGCATTTTAAGCACATCTGCTTTTCAGTTATTCTGCTTGAAGTTGTCTTTATTCTGGTGCTTACCTACTTTTTTTATGTCTTATTCAACAAACCTCTGGTTGAGCACTACACAGCTGAATACGAGCGCTTTCCGTCTAATCCTGAATATCTAATGAAAAACGATGAGAACGTCGTTTTGGTTTATAAAAACGGAACTATTCAAAGCCGCAAGGGTTTTATCCGCGATAAAAAGACGCATTTTTCAATTTGCAATTCTCCGTATGAATACCTGATCCGCATAAAATTTTCAAAGGAAAATATCGTCTCGGACGAAAAAATTTCGGTGCCAAAATGTGGAATTGTCGTGTCGTCGCCGGAGCTGCTTGTTACGTTCAACTGGCTGATGATTGCAATATTTCTGTTTGTATGCGGAATTTTCGCTGTTATTTTGTGGCGCGATCTGCTTTCAAAAGACGGAAGAAAAATTGCGGTTGCGGCTGACGCCATAAAATCAGGCGATTTCGCCAGGTTTGCAGAAGAAAATGCCAAAATTGAAAAAAACGGCAAAGACGAGATAGCGCTGCTTTATCAGGCAATTGACAGAGCGCGCCACAATTTCAGCCCGAAAAGTGCAGAGCTTGTTGAAGCTGCTGAACCTGTTGAGGCTGATGAACATAGCGGCTTCGCAAATGCTGTTGAAGAGCCGGTCGAGCCTGAAGCTGCTGAGTCTGTTGAAGAAGTTGCTGCGCCGGAAATTGCCGAAACTGTGGGCGTAGAACCTGAAACTGCCACCGAAACAATTGAAACGCTTGCAGAGCCTGAATCAGTTAGCGATGTGAGCGCAGAGCCGGAAATCGCCGATGACTTTGCCGGAACGTCCGAAGCTTTTGTAGAACCAATTGAGGCAGCTGAACTTATAGAAGAAGCCGAGCCGATAGAGCCGGTCGAGCCTGAAGTTGCTGAACCTGTTGAACTTGCAGAAACCGAAGCTCTGGAATTAGCTGAAGAAACGGAAGCCGTAGCTGAAACTGCTGTTGAGGCTGAACCTGAACCGCTTGAGCTTGAAGCCGCTGTGCCAGAACCGCTTGAACCGCACCATTCCGGCGGCTTGCTGGCTATGGCGTTAAAAAAGCGCGTGCAGACTGCAAATATTCAATAGAAAGTTGTTTTATATGAAAAATTGTGCTAAATTGGTGAAAAGCAAGTTATTTTAGGGGTTTTTATGTGCGATCTTTCGCTTGTAATTCCGTGTAAAAACGAAGAAGAGTCAATTCCATTTTTTTATAAAGAAGCCGTAACAGTTTTAGACAAGCTCAAAGAAAGCCACAACATAAAAGAAGCCGAATTTGTTTTCATTGACGACGGTTCAGACGACAAAACTCTTGAAATTCTTAAAAAACTTTCAGAAAGCGATTCCCGTGTTCATTACATCAGTTTTTCCAGAAATTTCGGCAAAGAAGCAGCCCTTTATGCAGGCTTAAGCCGTTCCAAAGGCAATTTTGTAGCGACGCTCGACGCAGACTTGCAGGACCCGCCTGACATGCTCGCTCCAATGTTTGATGCAATCTTAAAAGAGGGTTTTGACTGTGCCGCTACAAGACGCGCAACCAGAGCAGGCGAGCCTGTTATACGCTCGTTTTTTGCGCGGCTCTTCTATAAGATTATGGGCAGGCTCTGTGACATTGAAGTTGTAGACGGTGCCCGCGATTTCAGGCTTATGACGCGTAATTACGTCAACGCCGTTGTATCGTTGTACGAGAAAAGCCGCTTTTCAAAAGGAATTTTCCCATGGGTCGGCTTTAAGACAAAATGGTTCTCGTATGACAACAGGGAACGCGTTGCGGGCAAGACAAAATGGTCGTTTTACAAGCTTTTTATGTACTCACTCGACGGAATTACGGCTTTTTCTGTAAAGCCGCTTATGCTTGCAAGTGTGCTCGGCTTTCTTTCAGTAATTGTTTCGTTCGCGCTGATTGTTTTCATAATTGTGCGTAAGATTTTGTGTGGTGACCCTGTTGCAGGCTGGCCGTCTATGGTCTGTATAATTCTATTTTTGGGCGGCTTGCAGCTATTTTCAATCGGAATACTCGGGCAGTATCTGTCTAAAATCTATATTGAAACCAAAAACCGCCCGCTGTTCATAGTCCGCGAAGAAAAATAAGGCTGAAACGCAGTCTGCGGTAAAAGCATTTGCATTTTTGCTGCTTTTTTGTTATTCTCTCTAAGTGTTTATGCTCCATTAGCTCAGTTGGATAGAGCGGTTGCCTCCTAAGCAGCAGGTCGTACGTTCGAATCGTATATGGGGCGAATCTTAATTAGCGTGTGTCAGAATTTCGGGCAGTGTGTACACATCTTTTACGCCGCTGACCTGAATGCCGCCCATGCCCATTTCAAGCGGAACAGCTAAATCAATGTCATAGCGGTCTCCAACAGAAAGACACTGCTCAAAAGCAAGTGCCAGGCTCTGGGCAGCACGCTCGTATGGCAGCTTGTGCGGCTTTGAGACAAAGCATGTGTCCAGTGCAATAATTTCATCAAAAAAATTGATTACACCCAAAACTTCAAGCGTCTTTTTGGCGGGAATCATAGGATTGTTGGTGACGGCGGCAATTCTGAATTTTTGCGAAAGTGCTTCCATTGTTTCTACAAGCTTTGCGTCATGCTCAAGATATTCAGCCGGGTCTATAAGCTTCTCGCGCCAGCGGACGCTTTCTTCAATTGAAATGCCGAATGCAGTCAGCGTGTTGCCAAAGCTTGTTTTTGCGCCGCCGTGCTCTTTTGCCCAGTTCTGGCGGTAAGCGTCAATTTTTGATTTTGCTTCATCATAAGACCAGCCCTTGATTTTTGCAAAATACCTTAGCTGCACGTCAACCTGCTCGTGCGCATAAAAGGCGTTCGTATAAAGGGTTGAGTCTATATCGAATAAAATTGCTTTTGTTTCAGCCGGAATGCGGTAAATCTTCATTTTGAAGCGCACCCGCTTCCTATGGTTTTGTGCGGCTCAAAAATGTACGCAGTCTTAACAAGTGCTTCTGCGCCTTCTTCAATTGAACTGAAAAAGCCCATGCTCGTAAAAGCCGTTATCGCATCGCCTGTTAATTCTGCGTCGAGCATTTGTGTGGTTTCAATGTTTATGCCGAGCATGTCAGCCTTAAATTGATTCCAG
>CAMJMF010000148.1 GCA_946406925.1 uncultured Spirochaetales bacterium
TATTCCTCTTAAAAGCAACCAGAAAAGGCTGAACGGAATTGCTGCAGCAGGCACATGGAATGTTCCTTATGAGAAGTTTGTAATTGAGTCAATCACACTTGAAAAAGTTGCCAATCCTGTAATGACAGACATTTACTCAAGTAATGAGCCACCTGTAATCGATACAGCGACAAGCGGAAACTTTGACGATAAAATCAGCGCATGGGATTATGTAAAAAAACTTGGGGTTGGCTTTAATTACTGGGCGTTTGCTACTTGTAATCCTGAGCAGGATTGGGGAATGGACTGTCATCACCCGGCAGGATTTAAAAAGCCGTTAAAAGAAACAATTCATTTTATAAAAGAAAAAGGATTCAAAACTCTTCGTCTGCAAACCAATTCAGAATCTCACCTTTTAGATGAAAACTATACAATAGACCCGCGCTATCTCAAGGCTTTAAAAGAAGTTGTTGACTGGGCTATTGCAGAAGATATGTATGTTATTATCTGCGGACCGTTTTCTGAATGGTTAAAAAATGATGCATTTCAAAAAAGGGCAAAAGAAAGTATCCATTATGAAGGAGTCTGTGTAAATGAAGATTATAAGCAAAAAGTTCAAGCCTTGATAAAGGCAGTCTGGGAACAGTACGCAACAGCTTTTAATAATTCTTATGATGAACATTTGATTTTTGAAACTCTGAATGAGCCGATTGATGCTTCTCATGAGCATAAATTTCATGAAAAAACAGACTGTGCAGTGTGCAAAAAGGATTTTGCAATTTTGAATGAATATAATCAGCTTATTGTAGACACAATCCGCTCAACAGGCGGCAATAACGCAAAGCGCTTTATTATGGTTGAAGGTATGTCTGCAAGCTGGAAAAATATAGCTACAAGTCTTTTTAAGATGCCAAAAGACAAGGCAAAAGACAGATTGATTCCTACTGCTCATATCTATCCGATGGGTTTTACATTGGATCCAAAAATCGGCGGCAAAACATATTATTCAATAGCAATTAAAAATCAAATTACGGATATATTTGATTCGTTTGACAAATTGTACTTTAAGAAACATATTCCTGTTTACATATCCGAGGTTAGCGGCGGACCGTTGGGCATTCCGGTTATGGAAAGAATCAACTGTATGAAAGATTTTATGGGGGAAGCTGTAAAAGAGGCGCGCTCTTGCGCCATTACTCTGCATCCATGCAATGATTATTCCAACAACACTCAAGATTTTGACCCTTGGAACATAAAATGGAATGAAAAGCCTGAATACTTTGATACGATTTTCTACGGCGCGCAGGGCAAAGAATATCCTTTGAGCGCAGAATTCCTTAAGGACGATGAAACAAAGGTTGAAAGCATAGTCGGCAAAAATCTTATAAATGAACCGTTTGACACAAAGAAATGGGGTGCAAACTATGAAATAAAGGCAGACACTTTTGTGCGTTCTGTTCCAGAAAATTATAAACTTGAATTCGTGATAAAGAAAACAGGTTCATATCCAACAATTCAACTGTCTTGGTCAGATGAAAATTTCCAGTGGCATAAAATACCTGCAAACAGCAAAAAGCTTAAAGGCGCAAGCCTGGCAGACGGTTTTATTAAACCAAGCAAAACAACATTTACTGTTGAAATAGATTCAGAAACCGCAAAAAAAATCGAAAGCTCAAACGGCTTATTCCTAATGGGTCAGGACGTAATAATTCAGTCTATGAAAGTTGTAGAATAACGCTCGCAATGACGGATGGTGTACATGGACTGATGAGGGTAGAAGTGTACACCGTCCGCCGGTTTTTGTTTCACAGTTTTTGTGAAACAAAAACTCCGGCACTTTTCGCCAATAGAACTTCAATCGTAGATTAAGCTATTGCGAAAAGCTTTTCATTTAACAATAATCTGAACTTGTGCTAAAATTAACAAGTTATGGATTATATTTGGATTGTTGAAATCAACGCGTTTTGTTTTCTCATCTTGGGAATTCTAATGTACAGTCTGTGCAAAAACTATGACCGCCAGACAAAACAGCGTTATTACATGAAATCTATCATTGCAGGCATGGTTTCTTTTGTCTGCGAAATAAGCTGGGCATTCATAGAGTCAAAAATTCTGCCCATACCAAGATTCCTGAATTTTCTGTCAAACGGAATTTACGACATTTCTACAACGCTGATGGGCTATTACTGGCTTTGTTACGTAGAAATTGCGCTTAATTCAGAATCTCTTAAAAACGACCATCTTAAGCGGCTGGCAAAAGTTCCGGTTATAATAATATTTGTCAGCGTAGTTGTTTCTTACTTCAACGGATTTTTATTCTATATAGATGAAAACAATGTGTACCACCGCGGAAATTTTGTAATTCTTCATATTGTGCTCTGCCAGCTTTACACAGTGATTACTTCAGTTCACGCTTTTGTAATGTCTATCAGGTGCAAGAGTTACATGAAATCAGTTGAATACAAAATTCTGGCAATGTTTCTGTTTTTCCCTCTTTTAGTGGGATTAATTCAGATTGTTGTGCCGAATATTCCAAGTATTAGCGTGGGTGTTACGCTTGCCTTTGTGTTTGTGTACATTGACTTGCAGAATCTGCTTATTTCCATAGACACGCTTTCGGGCTTGAACAACCGCAACCAGCTTATCCGCTATCTGAGCGCACGCATGAAAGCCGACTCTGACAAAAGCAGGCTTTATCTCTTTATGCTAGACGTGAACAAATTCAAAAAAATCAACGACACTTACGGCCACATTGAAGGCGATGCCGCGCTGATTAGATGCGCAAATGCCTTGAAAAACGCAAATAATGTGGGAAAAAACTTTATCGGGCGTTACGGCGGCGATGAGTTCATTATAATTGCAGATTTGAACAGCGATGACGAAGCCGATAAATTCTGCGAAAAAATTGCCGCCACCCTTAAAGAAATCTGCGAAAAAGACAAGGTTGCCTATGACCTGTCTTTCAGCTTTGGCTATGTTACGTACAACAAAGAAATGAAGACAATTCAGTCTTTTATAGCCGCCGCTGACCAAAAGTTGTATGAAGCAAAACAGCGCCGCAACGCACTCGCACTGAAAAATACATAGTTTTAGTACTTCACAAAGTTTTATTATTTCGTTATAGTGATTTAAGTCAAAGGCGACATCGTATTTCTTAGCGGTGGCGTCTTTTTTTTTGGAGTTTTAAATGCCACTAAACGAAAATATCCACAAAGTAATGATCATCGGTTCTGGTCCAATTATAATCGGTCAGGCAGCTGAATTTGACTACGCTGGAAACCAGGCATGCAAAGCCTTAAAGCAGCTTGGTCTTGAAGTTTGTCTTGTAAACTCAAATCCGGCAACTCTTATGACCGACCATTCAATGGCAGACGAGATTTACCTTGAACCGCTCACACTCGAAACCCTCCAGAGAATTATAGAAAAAGAAAAACCTGATTCCCTGCTTTCAACGCTCGGCGGACAGACCGGCTTAACTTTGAGCATGGAACTTGCAAAGTCCGGCTTCCTAAAAGAGCATAATGTGCAGCTGCTTGGTGCGCGGCCGCTTACAATTGATAAGGCTGAAGACCGCCAGATGTTCAAAGACACAATGGAAGAAATCGGCGAGCCCTGCATTCCTTCTAAGGTTGTAACAACCTACGAAGACGCCGCCGACTTTGTGCACAACGAAATCGGCTTCCCGGCAATTATCCGCCCTGCATTTACACTTGGCGGAACAGGCGGCGGCATTGTGAACAACGAGCGAGAGCTTGATGAAATTGCCCACAACGGGCTTCACCGCTCGCCTATTCACCAGATTCTTGTTGAAAAATGCATTTCAGGCTGGAAAGAAATTGAATTCGAAGTAATGCGAGATGCCGCCGGAAACGTAATCACAGTCTGTTCAATGGAAAACTTTGACCCGGTTGGCGTTCACACTGGAGATTCAATTGTAATTGCGCCGACTGTAACACTTGCTGACAAAGAATATCAGATGCTGCGCTCGGCGGCGCTGAACATCATCAGTGCGCTTGAAATTGAGGGCGGCTGCAACTGCCAGTTTGCTTTGAACCCAGAAACTTTTGAATATGCCGTAATCGAGGTTAACCCGCGTGTTTCACGTTCTTCGGCGCTGGCTTCAAAAGCTACGGGCTACCCTATTGCAAAAGTTGCCGCGCTCATTGCTGTCGGCTTCAATCTTGATGAGATTCCGAACTTTGTTACTAAAAAGACAAAAGCCTGCTTTGAGCCTGTGCTTGATTATGTTGTTGTAAAAATGCCGAAGTTTCCGTTTGAAAAATTTGTCTATGCAAGCCGCAAGCTCGGCACTCAGATGAAAGCCACCGGCGAAGTTATGGCAATCGGGCAGAACTTTGAAGAAGCAATTCTTAAAGCTGTGCGCGGTGCAGAGCTTGGCACAAGCGATCTGAATCTTGCGGTGTTTGCTTCAGAAACCAATGAGAAAATAATTCAGCGCGTAAACCAGTGCACAGACCAGAGAATTTTTGCAATTTATCAGGCACTAAAACGCGGTCTTATGAGCGTAAAAGAGATTCACGAAGTTACCAAGATTGACGAATGGTTTTTGTGCAAGCTTGAAAACATCGTGAATATGGAAAAAGAACAGGCTGCACAAGCTGAAGCTTCAAACCAGACAAAAGCACCTGTTCTTTATCAGCCGCGCTCTTTCAAGATGGTAGACACCTGTGCCGGCGAGTTTAACGCCGAGACGCCGTATTTCTATTCCTGCACAAGCGGCGAAAACGAGGCAGACGCTTATCTTAAAGAACTGGCTGAAAACGGAAAGCGCAGCCCGAAGGGTACAATCGTTGTTCTTGGTTCTGGGCCTATCAGAATTGGTCAGGGCATTGAATTTGACTACGCTTCGGTTCAATGCGTATGGGCTTTAAAAAAGCTGGGTTATGAAGTTGCAATTATCAACAACAACCCTGAAACAGTTTCTACAGACTTTGACACTGCGGACAGGCTTTATTTTGAGCCGCTCACTCCTGTTGATGTAATGAACGTGCTCGCTGTTGAAAAGCCGCTCGGTGTAGTTGTTGCATTCGGCGGTCAGACAGCAATCAAGCTGACCAAATTCCTTGATAAGCAGGGCATCAAAATACTCGGAACTTCTGCTGATTCAATTGACCTTGCAGAAGACCGCGAGCGCTTTGAAGAGCTTTGCGAGCGGCTCAACGTAAACCGCCCTAAAGGCATGACGGTGCTTACAGAAGTTGAGGCACTTGAAGCTGCCGCACGCCTCGGCTATCCGGTGCTTTTAAGGCCAAGCTATGTTCTCGGCGGTCAGAACATGATAATTGCACGCAACAGCGCGGACGTGAAAGAATACATGAAGATTATTCTTGCGCAGAAAATCGAAAACCCGATTTTAATTGACAAATACATGGAAGGTTTGGAACTTGAAATTGACTGCATCTGCGACGGAAAAGATGTTCTTATTCCGGGAATTATGCAGCATATTGAAAGAACAGGCATTCATTCGGGCGACTCAATTGCGGTTTATCCACCGTTTAAATTTACGCCTGAAATGACTGACGAAATTGTGAAAAAATCAACAGACATGGCGCTCGCTCTTGGAACACAGGGGCTTGTAAACATTCAGTGGCTTTTCTATAACGGTCAGCTCAACATAATTGAAGCAAACCCGCGTTCAAGCCGCACTGTACCTTATCTCAGCAAAGTTACCGGCGTTCCTATGGTAGAGCTTGCAACACGCGCCATGCTCGGCGAAAAAGTGCGCGACATGGGCTACGGCACAGGCTTGTACAGACGGCCGTCATATTACGCCGTCAAAGTTCCTGTGTTCAGCTTTGAAAAGCTCATGGACGTAGACACGCACCTGGGCCCTGAGATGAAGTCTACAGGCGAAGTTCTTGGAATTGCGCCGACACCAGAAGAAGCAATCTATAAAGGCATGTGTGCCGCCGGCTGGAACATGATTAATCCGGGAACAAACAAGGAACGCCCGGAAGCTGTGCTGTTCAGTGTACGTGAAAGCGACCTACCTGAACTGCCTGCCCTCGCAAAGAAATACTCTGACCTTGGGTTTAAGCTTTATGCTACAAGCGGCAACGCAAGCACAATTGAGCGTTCAGGCATTCAGGTTACGCACGTTGCCAAAGTGCATGAAAACCACAATGACAATGTTATGACGCTGCTTGAAAGCCAAAAAATCGATTACGTTATTTCTACTTCTGCAAAGGGAAGAAACCCTGAAGCAGAAAGCGTTAAGCTCAGACGCCTTGCGGTTGAGCACGGCATTGACTGCTTTACCGCAATGGATACGGCAAACGCAATGGCAGACTGTCTTGCAAGCTCTTATTCGCTCGGCAACGTAAGTCTTGTAGATATTAACGCAGATTTATAAACACTGAGATTGCACAATAACAAAGTGTGCGCTACAATGTAATGGACTTTTCAATCAACATACACCGCAGCAAGCTACGGCGTATGTTGTTCTCAAAAGGTATTGCAGTCAGGTTTAATACCTTTCATTTCGCCACAATGGCGAGGTATTAAACCTTCCGCACGAATAATATTCATAATTTTGGAGAAATCAAATGAAGAAATTGAGTATTTTACTTGCAGCGCTCATCATGATCGGAGGATTGTGCTTTGCAGCGGATCCAACAGAAGGTTTCTGGATTAGTGTAGACGAAAAAACTAATCAGCCTACTGCCGGATGGCAGATTTGGGAACAGAACGGAAAACTTAACGGTAAGATTCTTTCTGTTGCAGGCAAACCGCAGGACGTAATTGCAGACGGCGGAAAAGGCAAAAGCTACGACAACTTTATGAACGGCGTAGACGTAGGCACTCTTCCTTCAGTAGGCACTTCATGGATTTGGGGCTTGGCTAAAGACGGTGACGGAAAATGGTCTAACGGCTATATCATCGACCCGAACGACGGCAAGCGCTACAAGTGCCGTATTACTTTCCACAAAGCTGACGGAAAGAAATACAAGACAGACACACTTGAAATGCGCGGCGAAGTAGGTCCATTCGGCAGAAGCCAGTTCTGGACAAAAGCCACAGAAGCTGAAGCTTCAGGGCTTAGATAAAAAAAAGAGCTTATTCTTGGAGCGGCAACACAGCGCTTGCCGCTCCAATTTCAGCCCAACTGTCATTCCGAACGCTACCATGTTCAGCATGACAATTCCTTTTCCTACCGGTGCAAAACTATAACAACTAAACCACTTTGGACTCTATTGCAAGAGGAGCTGGTCTTACAGCAACAGCTTCTGTTTCAGCAACTTTGAAAATGCC
>CAMJMF010000149.1 GCA_946406925.1 uncultured Spirochaetales bacterium
AAAGAGTATTAACAGGATTATCTTTTTCATTTTTTGTCTCTCTCCTTGTGGCGGAAGCTGTAAAATTGCTCTAATTAATAGCGTCAGTTGCCTGTGATTTTGCTTCTGGATTTTGAGATTGTGGAAATGGTAAAGCCCTGCATTATCATTTCCGGATACAGGTCAATCAAAATTGATGGAAGCGAGCTTGTCCAGACGTGGCCTATCATTATTGCGGAACCGTTTTTTGAGGCTAGTTCCATGCCGAGCTTAACGGCAGTTTCAATGTCTTTTTTGTTCTGCGTGTTATCAAGAAATACGGTGCGCTCCCAGATAGGCAGACTGCGCTGGGCGGCAACTTTTTTGGCTACGCTTGATGAAGTTGTTCTTGAATCTAAAAAGTACAATTGCTCGGCGCGACACACGTCCATAACTGCGCCCAAGAGATTTTCATTTTCAGTAATAAGTGAACCTTCGTGGTTGTTTATGCCAGACACCGGCCCCAAAGACGCAATATTCTGTCTTACAAGGTCATAAACTTCGTCGGCGGTCATGTCAGGCTTTATTGCACAAGGCCCCGGATCTACAGAACGGTTTTTTGCCTGCATCGGCTGGTGCAGAATCACCTCTTTGCCGCTGTTTCTGGCTTTTTGTGCTGCCTCTGCAGAATAGTCTAGCCCCGGCAATACGGCAACAGTTATAGGAAACGGAAGCTCTAAGAAGGGCTGAAGCTGCGTCATGTTGTGTCCGGCATCATCAAAGACAAAAATCAGTGTGCCGGTTGACTGCACAACAGGCCCCGCCGGAGATACGCTGCTTCTGCTTGTACTTGCAGCCTGTTCTTCCTGCTGTGCCCTGGCAACCAGGCTGCCTGATTCTGCGTCCAAAAGATTGTCTTGCACAGTGTTTTGAGAAACTAAAGTTTGTGCACCCTCTTTGTCGCCTGTGCCTTGTGTCTGTTCCTGCTCGTTTTGAAGAATCGGTGCCGGAATTGCTGTGAGCGGTACAGCTTTCATTAAGCCCGAAACTTCGGCTGTTACTGCATCAATAGACGGGTTACCTGAATTCTGTGCATCAGCTGCCGGCATATTTGGCTTTGCAGCAACCGCACCTGAAGAATTCGTTATTTCCATTTTGCCGTTTTCTGAACGGAGAATGCGTGTCTGGCTTTTTTTAGCCTTTTTTTCAGGCTTTTGTTCCGTGTCCTGAGCTTTTTTTGCAGCCTGTTCCGTTTTAAATGCCGGCTCTATGTCAGCAATTGTCGGTTCAGAATATCTTGACTGAATTAAAATGCATGTAGATAAAAGTCCGATAAAAACAACAAGAATTATAGAAAGCAGAATAAGAATCTTGTTTTTAGGTAAATTTATTTTTTTTGTCTTTTTCAATTGAATACCGCCGTTATGAGCAATTTTTTTTAGTATTGCATTTTATAAATTCGGCATAAAAGGAAATTTAATTTAACAAAAGGTTTACGCCTGTTTATGTTTAAAACAGAAAAGGCTGCGTTTGTGCGCAGCCTTGCCCGGACTAGAAATTAGTCAACATAAAGTATAGAAGCCGTTCTTCCGTCTACGGTATATGCCCGCTCGGAATTCTGCAAATCAATCATGGCATTTATACCGTTGTAAAAATTGTAGTAATAAGTTCCCGGCGGGAGGGGCAGCTCAATCTGATAAACACCCGGTGAAACTTCTGTAAGTTCATACATGTAAGAATCCCAGTTGTTGAATGTGCCGCCAAGTCTGATAGACTGGCCGCTTTCGCCGTAATAAACAAAGCGGACTTTGCCGTTATTGGCTTTTTCTGTTATTGGAGCAGGTTTTTCAACTGCTATAATAGAAAGCATTGAATTTGTCTGTTTGTCGAACGAGCGTCTTGAATTCAGCGGATCTGTTGTCCATAAACCGTCAATTACAAGCTTGTAAGAAACTTCATCAAGGTCTTTTGGATATGAGGTTATGTAGAAAAGAACTGAATCAACAGGCTTTCCGTCTGTTTCATAATGAGAGAGACGCTGAAACGGATGGATTATACGGAAATTTTCATAACCAAAAGCAATGCCGACAAATCTTGCTGATTTATCTGCTGTAAAAATAAGGTATCCGTCCTGAACGTAAGGAGCACAGGGCTTCTCAATCTGGTCAATAATTTTTGATCTTGCATAATCAGCAATATCTTTTGCTGTTGTAGGTTCTATTTTTTTATCTGCAGCGAAAATGCTGAATGAGATCATTAGAAATAGAAAGAAAAATAAATTTTTTTTCATGCACTCCGGCCTTTTAAAAAATTATTAGAAAACATCTTATTAATCGGCAATTAAAAGATAAAACATAAACTAAAAAAGATAAAGCTTTTTTTCTTTTGTGGTGAAAATTTAGTATGTCATTGTTCTACACAGTCTGTCTTTTTCATAAAAATAGATTTAGAGATTCCATTATTAAAAAAAATGAGTTATTATCTACAATATGAAACATTTAAGATTATTCACAGCATTGCTGGTTTTCAGCTTTGCGAGCGTTGCTGTGTTTGCTACAGGCGCTCAGGACACGTCTCTGAATGAGGCTAAGCGAGTATTAGGAGCAGAATCAACAGAAAGTTCTTCTTCTCAGACTAAAACGACAACTACAAAGACAACAAAAACTACTGAATCTACACAGGTCAACAGCAGATACGGCTTTTCTAATGATGATGCAGTTCAGGCATTGAAAGCTGCTCTTAATGAAGGTGCAAAGGTTGCGTCTACACAGCTTTCAAAAGAAGACGCATATTACAAAAATCCGCTTTACTACATTGACTTGCCGCCAGAAACCGAAAAGCTTGTTGCTACAGTTTCAAAGCTTCCGAACGGAAAGAAAAACATTGAGAATGTAATTCTCCGCCTGAACCGGACTGCAGAAGCCTGCGCGGCTGATATTATTCCGGTTTTTGTTGAAGCAATAACAGGAATGACTGTTGGTGACGGTGTTGCTATTGTTACAGGTAAAGACAATGCGGCAACAGAATATCTTAAGAAAAAGACATACGAGCAGCTTGTCTCGCTTTATAAGCCGAAGATTTCTGCCGCGCTTGACCAGAAGCTTGTTGGCGGCATGTCAGCAAATGAAGCCTGGGAAAAACTCACAGCAACATACAATAAGGCTGGCGGTACAGCAAATAAGGTTTCATCTATTTTCGGAAAAGAAGCTGTCAAAGAAGTTGATATTGATTTGGCACAATATGCCACAGAAAAAGCACTCGACGCTGTTTTCTTAAAGATTGCAGACGAAGAAGCTGAAATCCGCGACAAGCCGCTTGAATATTCTTCTGAAATAATCAGAAAAGTTTTCGGCTCAAGAAAATAACATCAGCCGGAAACAAGCTGAAAACTCTGTTTAATAAGCTTTCAAAATCCCTGTCTGTTTTTGCAGTCAGGGATTTTTTGTTAAGTGCTTGATTTTGCAGCCACATCGCGGGGCGTTTAAGCGCTTAGTACATGGCGGCTACACTTAAAGCTTCTGCCTTTATTTCAGCTGCCAAATCTGCGGGCGCAAGAACTTTTACGTTTTTTCCAAAGCTTTGAATCCAGTGCAGAATTTCCTGCTTTTGGTTTGTTTCAAACGAAAGATAGACTGAGCCGTCCGGCTGCTGCTTTGTTATCTGATTTTTATGCCATGTCCGTTCAAGAATAAGCGTATTTACGTCTTTTGAAAAAACAAGCTCAATTTTTTCCGGTTTCTCATTATTAGCCCATATTCCAAAATAGGGGTCAATATATTTTCTTATATCAAAATCTTTTGGAATTTCAAATTTTGTTGGAAGAAGCTCGATATTCTGTACTCTGGAAAGCGAGAAAACACGCATTTCATTGTTTTTGTGGCAAAGACAGAGCATATACCACGAACCTTTCTGGCAGATTATTCTATAAGGTGAAGCGACCCGTTTTTCAAAGTCTGTTTTCTTAATTGAGCGGTATTCAAACTGAATGTCTACCCTTTGTTTTGTTGCGTCAAAAACCTTGTAAAAGATTTCCTGGTTTATTTTAGGAAGCGGATCTGGAATAAATTTTACGTCTTTGTTTATAAATGCACTTTCAACAGAAACTTGCGTTGACGGCAGAAATTCCAGAATTTTTGAAAACACACTTTTCATAGATTCTTCGAGCGGTGTGTTTTTGTACTGCTCAAGCAGCGGAAGTATCGCTGAGATTGTGAAAAGTTCGCCCTCTGTGAGCATTATTGTCTTAATTGAGAAACTCGGGTTTTCGTAATAGTAACCACCCTGAGCTGTATCTTTTGTTTTTATTGGCGCGTTGTAACGGCTTCTAAGAAATTCTATGTCGCGGGCAATTGTGGCTCTTGAAACTTCAAAATAGTTCTTCAGAAAAGTTGCGTTAGGGCATTTGCCTTCGCGGATGAGTTCGTCTATTTGAAGAAGCCTCAGATTTTTTACTTTGTCTTCTCTCTGCTTTTTTCCGCCCATAGAAAATTCTCCTTTATATTGCTGTATTGAATTGCTGCAATTTTTGCGCTAATTATGGGTAATTTTTTAAACGGAATTCAACCCACCGCACCTTCTTTTTTTCTACTGCTTCTTTAAGAGAACGCTCTCTTTGGGATAATTTTGAATTGTTCGTTTTAACTTCAATAAAAAGAATTTCATCGGTATTGTCATGCTCCTCAAGACCGGCAAAAGCTATAAAGTCAACCGGCTTGCCTATAAAGCGGCAATCCGCAGGGTTGCATGGAAAATCCGGCAAAAACGGTGCAATCTGCTCAACAAGCTGCCCGTTGAGCACAGAGCGTGAACGTCTGACAGCATCAATTCTGGCTTCTTCAAGAAGTTTTTCCTGATTTTTCTGGGCTTCAATTGTACCGAGTTTTTTGCCAAAATAAAAGCAGAGCATAAAAAGCATTAAAATAAAGAGCAAAATGGCAAAACTTATAAAAAAAATACCAATTTTTGTTGTAGCCAAAAGCGCATTAAAATTGTTTAATGCAGTGTTCATAGCAGATTCAACGTTCATAGCTCAACATTAACGGTTTTGAACGTTACATACAAGGGAACCTCTAAAAACATCAGTTTTTAGAGGTAACTTTGAAAATGCGATGTTGTAAATCGCGCCATTTTAGCGATTTACAACTCGGCGGCAATCTCTAAAAAATCACGATAGTGAGTTTTTAGAGATGCCCACAAGCATTCAAGGTTATCTTAACATGGTTAGGCTTTTAACCGATAGCTGAATATGCAGAGGAGATTTTATGCAGAGTAGAATCAAATGTATCTCTAAAGTGAGAAAATGCCTTTTTTTATTTTTGTTTGCAGCCGCTTTTTCGGCTTTAAGCGCGGAGCGTTTCACTTTTAAATATGATGAAAGTGACAAATACAGGGTGCTTTCATCTGTGCACGAAGATATTTATTATAACGGACTTTTCGATCATCATGCGGAAATAATAAACCGTATTTCTGTTGAGGTTCCGTCTGTTGACGGCGAGTGGGCAGAACATAATGCGGTCTTTATGACTTCAGAATCATCATCAGACCGTTCGGGCAGACCTGTTTTTACTTGGGGCGAAGAATATCACAGTATTTTTAAGCGGGATAAGTTCGGCAAATATGATATTGGCGACGAATATTTTATGCCTGTCGTAAGAAATGTGCCGGTTTTTCCAGACAAAGACCTGCAGCCCGGCGACACTTGGACTGCTGACGGCGAAGAAGCCCATGATTTGCGCAGGGGCTTTAACTTGAACACACCGTTCAAAGTTCCTGTTAAAGTTCAGTACACTTATGTCGGCCCTGAAACTGTAAACGGCAAAGTGCTGCACAAGATTCTTGCAAAATACACCATGAATTTTGTAAACAGACAGAGACCTGTTGACAGAACTATTGATTATCCTTTTGAGACAATGGGCTTTTCGAGCCAGACTATTTATTGGAATGCGGAAAACGGTGCTATCGAGTTTTATGACGAGGAATTCCGCATTGTCTTAGAAACAATCAGTGGAACAACTATTGTTTTTGAAGGTACAGCCCATGCAGAAGTTGCAGACCTTGTGCGCATCAAGCCTGAAGTTGTTGTTTCTGAAGTGCAGAATCAGATTAAAGATTTGGGCATTGACAATACACAGGTTTCTGCCACTGAAAAGGGTATTACAATCAGTATTGAGAATATTCAGTTTAAGGCAGATTCTGCTGTTTTGCAGGACAGCGAAAAGCGCAAGCTTGAGAAAATCGCAAAGATTCTTGAGCTTTATCCTGATAATGACCTGCTTGTTACAGGCCATACTGCTCTTGCCGGCAACGCAAAATCAAGACAGGAACTTTCTGAAGAGCGCGCACAAGCTGTTGCAGACTACTTGATTGAATTAGGCGTAAAAGATTCGTACCACATCTTCTCTAAAGGTTTCGGTGCTGAGCAGCCTATCGCAGAAAACCGCACAGAAGCGGGCAGGGCAAGAAACCGCCGTGTAGAAATCACAATCTTGAATTAATAGGCCAATAGCTCTGTAAAACAAATAAACCCCGGTCATTTGCACCGGGGTTGTTTTTTATTCAAAGCTGTTGCTGTGCTTGTGAGGATTATTCTGTGGTTTCTGCAGATGCTTCTGCCTGGGCGTCGGTTGAGCCGGTTTCCTGTTCTTCTTTCTTGACAGATGCCTGGATTGCTTTCAGTTTCTTTTTACTGAAGCGTTTCGGCTTCTTATGATAATTGACTATATAAGCAATCAGCTCGAGATATGCAATTACGCAAATTGTACATAAAATAACGCGAAAATCGGTAAAAACACCCTGTATAACGTCTTGAACTTCGGAAAAATTCATATCATAATTATCGGACAAATTACTAATTTCTTTATGGACACACAATGATTGGTATCATCGATTACAATGCAGGCAACATTAAAAGTGTAGAAATGGCACTTGATTCTATGAATATTCCGTATATTCTTGGAAAAAAGCCGGAAGATTTGAAAAATGCCGACAGATTGATTTTTCCCGGTGTAGGCGATGCGGCTTATGCCATGGGGCAGCTTAAGCAGACAGGCTTTGACGTGTTCTTAAAAGATCAGGCTCAGGCGTCTACCCCGATTATGGGAATTTGTCTTGGCTC
>CAMJMF010000150.1 GCA_946406925.1 uncultured Spirochaetales bacterium
TGCGCCCTGCTTATTCAAAAGCGGAAAATAACATGAAATAGAATCTTTAGAACCAATTTTGTTTATTACAGAAATAGGACGGCCTTCTTTTTTTACTCTGTCTATGATTTCAGGATTTGCAAGTTTTGTACCTTTCATTCCGTCAATTGTTGTTACAAGGCGTGTGTAGCCGTCAAAAATTGTAGCTTCTGAACATGTTGCAGTCTTGATTTTATCCACCACTTTTTGTACCGCAATATTTTTCTTAACAATTACAACACCAACAATGCTGTTTCCACTTTTCAGCGGTTCAGCGGCAACGGCATAAACCTTGTCGTTGTCTTTTACAAAATCTGCAACGCCTGCGCCCTGAAGTGCAGACTGAATTATTGCCCCTTCAAGCGAACTGTCATAACTGGCTGAAGAAAGCTTTTTTCCTCTGCTGTCAAAAACAGCGGCGTCATCTGCACCCAAACCTGCAATAAGATTTGCACTCACACTGTCTGCCGCAGCTGTTTCTTCTATCTGATTCTTAAGCGCAAACTCATAAGAGTTTTTTGCACTGAGCGCGTATAATTTAATCTCATTAAGCTCACTGTTCATTTCATCTGAAAAAGAAACTGATAGATCTTTTATTTCGTCCATGAAGTAAGCTTTGAGCCCGGTATCAAGCCGGTTTGAAACAACACTGTCTATAACCACTGTGTAAACAATAAGACCAACTGCTATTATGATTTCAATAAAAAGCGCAACAGATTTCTGCTTTCTCATAAAACCTCTCTAAAAAGTTCAAATTAAAGTATGCCTGTTCCAATGCTAAAAATCTTGAAACGTGATACATATATTATTTATCATTTTTTTTGAAATTTCCACGAAAAAATTTCTAAAAGCACATATTTTGTTCTGTAAATTCGTAAAAGCACAGGGTTTTATTCCAATATAAAGTGAATTTGCCGCCAGTTCCGGGATTTTTGGGCAGCGCTGATTGTTCTATGCCCGGTTTTCAGGTGTGCCCATTATTGACAGCCCTGCTTCAAGTGGATAAAATAACCTATATTTTGAACAAAGACGTTCATTCGATTTGACGGCTAATAGTCGCCTGATGGAATGAGCGTCTTTTTTATTTTAAACGAGGTCAAGAGGTTTTTATGAGTAAATTCATTTTTGTAACAGGCGGAGTAGTTTCAGGCTTGGGAAAAGGAATTACAGCAGCTTCACTGGGTCGTCTGCTTAAATGCCGCGGATTAAAGATTGCATCGCAGAAACTTGACCCTTACATGAACGTAGACCCGGGCACAATGAGCCCTTTTCAGCACGGCGAGGTTTTTGTAACAGATGACGGCGCAGAAACAGACCTTGACCTCGGACATTACGAGCGTTTTATCGACGAAAATTTAACGCGCTATTCTAACCTGACAAGCGGCCGCGTTTACTGGAATGTTCTGAATAAAGAGCGGCAGGGCGAATATCTCGGCCAGACTGTGCAGATTATTCCCCACGTTACAAACGAAATCAAAGATTTTATCCTGAAGAATGCTGAAGTCTCACAGGCAGACGTAAGCATTGTCGAAGTCGGCGGCACAATCGGCGACATTGAAAGCCAGCCGTTTCTTGAAGCAATCCGCCAGCTTGCAATCGAAGTCGGGCGGCGCAACTGCTTGTTCATCCACGTCTGCCTTGTGCCATATATTTCGGGCAGCGACGAATTCAAGAGCAAGCCGACACAGCATTCTGTAAAAGAGCTTATGGCTGTAGGAATTCACCCGGACATTATTGTTGCACGCTGTGACGAGGTTATACCTGACGATATCCGCAGAAAAATTTCGCTTTTCTGCAATGTAGGCGAAGACTGCGTAATCAACAACACAACCTGCAAAAGCCTTTACGAAGTGCCTCTCATGCTGCACGCCCAGAATATGGACGATGTTGTGTGCCGCGATTTGGGCATTGAAAAGGGAACAGACTACCCTTCTCTTGCGGAATGGTCGCGTATGATTGAGATGATTCATGCACGCGAAGGCGAAATTCAAATTGCGCTTGTAGGCAAATACGTAAAGCTTCACGACTCGTATCTCAGTATTGTTGAATCTTTGAACCATGCAAGCTTTGTTGTGGGCAAAAACGTAAAAATCAAATGGGTTGACAGCGACAAAGTAACAGACGAAACCGCACCAGAAATTTTTGCAGACTGTTCAGGCATAATTCTTCCGGGCGGCTTTGGTCACCGCGGAATTGAAGGCATGGTCTGTGCGTGCCGTTATGCAAGAACCCACAAAATGCCGTATTTCGGAATCTGCCTTGGAATGCAGATTGCTGTAATTGAATTTGCACGCAGTGTTCTGGGCTATGAAGACGCGAACAGCCGCGAATTTGACGAAGTCTGCGAGCATCCGGTTATAGATCTTATGAAAAATCAGGAAGGTGTAATTAAGGGCGGCACAATGCGCCTTGGCTCTTATCCATGTGTGGTTACACCGGGAACAATTCTTGAAAAAGCTTACGGAGCAAGCCGCATAGACGAGCGACACCGCCACCGCTACGAGTTCAACAACGACTACCGCGAACACATGAAAGCTGCCGGCCTTACCATAAGCGGCATGTCGCCGGACGGCACGCTGGTTGAAGCTATAGAAATTGCAGGTCAGTTCCATGTAGGCGTGCAGTTTCACCCTGAATTCAAGAGCCGCCCGAACAACGCCGGCCCGCTGTTTGTAGAGTTCTTGAAAGCGTGCGGTGAATTTTAAAGCAAAGCCGCTGAAACTTCCGGCACGAACAAAGCCGGAAGCACAATTGTCAGCAGCTTTCTTTAAGTAAATTGCAGTTCTGTCACTTGACGATTCTGATATCTTTCAGATAAAAACCTTCGGCTGAATCTTTGTCATTGTTTTGAAAGACGAGCGAATCAATAAGCTGCCATGAAAATTTACCTTCGCCGTTTTTCCAGTCTGTAACAGCAGACCAACCGCCGGTGTCGTTCATGCTTTTCAGCGGAATTGAAACTTTATGCCACTGACCGTCAGCCTTAAAGCTGCCTGCTTTTACGCTTGTGCTTGCGCGCCACGGGAAAATCTTGCTTTCGTCGTCGCGGAAATAAACTGAAAGATCTAAGTTCTTGTCGCTGCTCTTTATAAAGAATTCAAGTCTTGCACCGTCATCTTTCAGCGCAGAAAAATCAGAAGTTTCGCCAAAAGAAAAGCTTAATTCGCCGTATTTGTTTATCTGGCTTAAATAAATCACAGGTTTTTCGCCTTCGCGCTCAATATAAGAAAAAGAGCCTTTAATGTCAGCCGAAGCATGTGTCCTCAAAAGCCCTATGTCACCGTCTTTATAAAGCGTATAGTCTCCGGTTCTTTTTGCGCGGCTCATCCAACCTTCGCTTTTTCCACCTGGAATTTTATAGCCCATAGACTTAACAACAGGCACGTTCAAATCTTCAGGGAAGCGGTTTTCTGCAGAAGACACAAAAAGCCCCATATCGCCCATATAATCCCAGCTTATTCTGCAAATACCGCGCTCGTCCATCCAGCCAAGCTTAAGCCTGTACCAATTGGCGCGCTCCTCAACATCTGCATAAGGCATATACACGCCGAATTCGTTGCACATAAGGCAGGCGTTCCTCTTGTTTGCAAATTCCACTGCATTGTTCAGCGGCGCAACAAGCTTTTCTTCTGAAGAATCATTCTGATAGTTTTGATAATACCACTTCTCCGAGTTTGTGGGGTTCTTTGGCAGTGGCGGCATTTTCTCTTTTGAATAAGGGAACGGAATGTTTTTCATGTGGTTTATATCAGTCCAGGCGGCACCCTGGTGAGTAAACAGGAAAGGCGAATAATCGTGAAAGTTGTAGACAAGCTTTTCGTCTTTATAGTCAGGCAGCTTCAGCATTGAATCAATCGAATTCCAGTCGCCGCCGCCTACAACCACATAATGCTTCTGGTCAATTTCGCGGATTGCTTTTAAGACATTTCCCTGAATTTTGGCCCACTTTTTTATGTCAGAATCAATATTGCCGCTAGAAAAATGCGGTTCATTCATAATCTCGTACAAAATGAATCCGCCTCTATTTTTATAGCGTTCTGCAATCTGCGGCCAGACTTTCAACAGCACCTGCTCAATTTTTGGATTTGTCTTTGAACTGCCGTTGCAGTCATTGTGAAAGTCTATGATGATAGACATTCCAAGTTCTTCGCACCAGTTAACTGCATTGTCGAGCAGCTGCCAGCATTCGTCTGAAACTTTATAGCCGGGTGCGCCTTCATTCCAAATTTCAAACCAGACTGGCAGACGGACAACTTCAACGCCGAGGCTCTTTATATTTTCAAAGTCCTTCCGGCCATACATCAGCGTGTTCATTCTGCTGTATTCCATCCAGACAGTAAGGTTTATACCCTTGTTGAACGGCAGCACCTTATTAGTGCGCGGTACATTATTTTGAGCAAAAACAGCGGTGCAGAATATAAAAGCAAACAATAATATAGCGATTCTTTTCATTCGATTATAACTCCCTGAAACAAGAAAGATATTCCGTGAATATTAAATACACTATATTACATCTTTCGGCAACGCTCTGCCGGCAAAAGCTGCGTTCAGGCGTTTTGCGGATAAGAACTTTAACCAGCGGTTAGTTTTTATCCGCAAAATGCGCCGCCACTCAGCGGATTGCTATGTTGCGGATTGACAGGTCGTTTTGGAGGCCTCTTTCGCCGAAGTCAAACCTAAGTTCATTAACTTTTGACCAACTGAATAAACCTTCTGCGTTATACCATTTATTCTCGTAATTGCTCCATGCACCGACATCATAAAAATCTTTAAGCGGAATGCTTACTTTGTGCCATTTGCCGTCAGCAGGAACAAGCTTATCATTTATTGTTGTCTGACATCTCCATGGATAGTTTGCTTTGCCAGAGCCTTTAATTTCTTTATCCATAAAGTAAACCGACAGATTCAAGTTTTTTTGATTAGAGCAAATTTCAAATTCAAGTGATTTTCCGCTATTTACAAGATTTGAAAGATCGCAAGCTTTACCGAATGACCAACTGACAAAATTATGTGGATTTGCTTTTGGAACATAAATACAGGTTTCATCATTTTCTGAAATTTTTGTATTGATTCTGGAACCTGTTATATATATGCCTTTTGCAGAGCCGTTTTTATAGATTGTATAATCACCGCTCTTTTGAGCATTTTCTAACCAAGAAGGTCTTGAACGTGATTCCAAAGACGGTACATTAAAGCCCATTGCTTTAAGGAGATCTGTATTTAAATCTTCGGGGAATCTGGCTTCTGTTGGAAAATAACTGTCATTCGTAAATACTCCGAATTTGTCTCTATAATCCCAGCTTAAACGGATAATATTCCGTTCGTCCATCCATTTTGACTTAAGGCGATACCAGTTTATGCGTTCTTCGCTGTCTGCATAGGTCATTTCAACGCCATACTCGTTGCACATAAGGACAACACCACGCTTGTTTGCAAATTTTACGGCTTCGTCCAATGGCTTTGCAAGAGCTGCTTCGCTTGATTGCTGTTTATAATTCTCCATAAGCCATTTTTCCCAATCAGTAGCGTTTTTAGGAATAGGAGGCATTTTCTCTTTTGAATATGGAAAAGGAATATGACGGACATTTTGCAATCCTGAGTAGCTAGCGCCTTGTTGTGTAAATAAAGACGGAGTATAATCATGAAAATTGTAAATAAGATTGTCGTCTTTATAATCTGGTAATTTTAAAAGCTCTGTAACACTATTCCAACGTTCTGCGCCGACAATCACAGTATGAGTTTTATCAATTTCGCGAATTTTTTTCAAAACATTGCCCTGAATCTTGCCCCATTTTGCTACATCGGCTGCGTTATTTCCGCTTTGCATATGGGGTTCATTATAAACTTCATATAGAACATATTTACCGGAATCTTTATAACGCTCTGCAATCTGCGGCCAGATTTTTAAAAGAACCTTTTCAATATCAGGTCTTGTTTTAGCGATACCGCCACAGTCATTGTGAAAATCGATAATCATGTACATTTCAAGTTCTGTACACCATTTAACAGCATTGTCGATTTTTTCCCAAAGCCAGTCTTCTACGATATAGTCAGGCTCACCAGAACTGAATTCCTCAAAGAAAATTGGAATTCGGACAATTTCTACACCAAGACTTTTTATGTCCTCAAAATCCTGTCTGCCAAACAGTTCAGATCTCCAGTTGCTGTTGTCATAGCCTTCAAGCCAGCCAGTTAAATTAAGCCCTTTTGTAAACGGCATAACCTTATTCACTTTGGGTACTTCTTTTTCTTTTGCCGCAAAAAGACAGGTTGCAGCAGCTAACAATAAAACCAGTGCAATAATCTTTTTCATAAGAACCTCCTAAAAACCTGTATACACAAATTATACAACAGCTTTCCGCATTTTGCATTGGTTCAGCACTTTGCAGGCGGAATTCTTGACACGCGGGCTATAAACCCATAGAATGTGCATGTCTAAGGGCAAAGGCGCTCATTCAATCTTACGACGGAACTGTCGCCGGATAGAATGCGCGCCTTTTTTTGTTTGGAGGCAGTGCATGTATTCAGAAAGTGAAGTTTTGGAATATGTAAAAGAAGAAGACGTTAAATTCGTGCGTCTTGCGTTTTTTGATTTACGCGGCGTACAGAAGAATATTTCTATTATGGCAGGACAGCTTGAATCTGCGTTTAAAAACGGTGTAAGTTTTGATGCTTCAGCAATTTATGGCTTTGAAACACCAGAAAAATCTGACCTGTTTCTGCATCCGGATCCAACCACAATTTCGATTCTTCCTTGGAGACCAAACACCGGAAAAGTTGTGCGCATGTTCTGCACAATTTCTTACCCGGACGGAACACCATACAAAAAAGACTGCCGCACACTGCTTTTGAATGCTGTAAAAAAAGCCCGCGATGAATTCGGTGTAGAATTCAGCTTTGGCACTGAAATAGAGTTTTACCTTTTTAAGCTTAACGAAAAAGGCGAGCCTACCAAAGTTCCGTTTGACAATGCAGGCTATATGGATATTGCGCCTGAAGACAAGGGCGAAAATATCCGCCGCGAAATCTGCTTTACACTTGAAGAAA
>CAMJMF010000151.1 GCA_946406925.1 uncultured Spirochaetales bacterium
AACCAGTTACTGTAAGTTTCATTTCATTCTCCGTCTGTCAGTTGCCGTATTTCTTTTTTATGTCTTCTATCTCATTGCGCAAAGCCGCGGCTTCTTCATATTCAAGGCGTTCTGCGTGTTCAAGCATCTGCTCTTCAAGTGCCTTAAGAAGCTTTTTGCGCTCTTTTGGAATCATCGGGTTAAAGCTGTTGCGCAAAGCCTTAGTTTCAATTGCGGCGTTCTCTTCTGCGTCTTTTTCCTGCCGTACAAGAATATCGCTGATAGCCTTGTGTACGGTTTCAGGCGTAATGTTGTGCTCTTTGTTGTATGCGCTCTGAACGGCGCGCCGGTGCTCTGTCTCGGCAATTGCTTCTTTCATGGCAGGGCTTATTGTGTCGGCGTACATAACAACAGTGCCGTTCTGGTTTCGGGCGGCGCGTCCAATAATCTGAATAAGACTTGTCGCGCTGCGTAAAAAACCGATTTTGTCCGCGTCAAGAATGGCGATGAACGAAACTTCCGGCAGGTCGATGCCTTCTCTCAAAAGATTGATGCCTACAAGAATGTCGATTTCGCCCGTGCGGAGACTTTTTAGTATTTCTAC
Source organism: uncultured Spirochaetales bacterium (assembly GCA_946406925.1). Taxonomy (GTDB): domain Bacteria; phylum Spirochaetota; class Spirochaetia; order Treponematales; family Treponemataceae; genus UBA1240. The sequence continues at coordinate 584 of CAMJMF010000151.1, forward strand.
GCGCTCAATCGTGTCAATTTCGCTGTGAATGTAGCGCACTTTCAAGCCGAAGCCGCTTAGATAATCGGTCAAGTCTTCAGCCATTTTCTTTGTGAGCGTAAGCAGCAGGCAGCGCTCGTTGCGCTCAACGCGGAGCTTTATCTCGTTATAGATGTCTTCCATCTGGCCTTCGCTCGGCCGCACTGAAACTGTCGGGTCAAGCAGACCGGTCGGGCGTATAAGCTGCTCGACAATCTGCGTAGATTTTTCGGTCTCTTCCTTGCGCGGCGTGGCTGTAACGAAAATTGTCTGCCTTACCTTTTTGTTGAATTCATCAGCTTTGAGCGGCCTGTTGTCAAGCGCGCTCGGCAGTCTGAACCCAAAGTCGATGAGATTCTGCTTCCGCGAGCGGTCGCCTTCGTACATTGCACCAATCTGCGGAACTGTTACATGCGCTTCGTCAATCATGCAGCAGAAGTCATCTGGAAAATAGTGCAGCAGCGTTGCAGGCGGTTCGCCGCGCTTTCTGCCCGAAATTGGGCCTGAATAATTCTCTATTCCGGGGCATCTTCCCATTTCCGAGAGCATTTCAATGTCATAGGTTGTGCGCGTCTTAAGGCGCTCTGCTTCAAGAATCTTGCCCTGCTGCCTGAAAAGCTCGACCTGTGCGGTCATTTCGTCGCGTATGCGGTCAACTGCCGAAATCAGCATGTTCTGCGGCACAACGAAGTGCTTTGCCGGATAGATTGTTGTTTCGTCAAGCTCTTCGATTGTCTGCCCGGAAATTGAGTTGATGCGCCTGATTCTTGCGACTTCTTCCCATTCAAGGTCAATCCTATAAGCTTCATCTGTTTCCATATAAGCTGGGAAAATTTCAATTGCGTCGCCGCGTATGCGGAAATCGCCGCGTTCAAAACCGAAATCGTTGCGCTTATATTGCAGGCTTATGAGCTTTTTAGAAAATTCAATCGTGTCGAGCGTTTCGCCTTTTTCAATGTGAATGCGCATGTCATGGTAAAGTTCCGGCATACCGAGACCGTAAATGCACGAAACTGTTGCAACAACAATTACGTCGCGGCGCTCCATAAGGCTGTATGTCGCGGCAAGGCGCATGTGGTCAATTTCATCGTTAATCGAAGCGTCTTTTTCTATATATAGGTCTCTTGCCGGCACATAAGCTTCCGGCTGATAATAGTCGTAATAAGAGACGAAGTATTCGACCGCGTTTTCGGGGAAAAAACTTTTGAACTCGCGGTAAAGCTGCGCCGAAAGAGTCTTGTTGTGGCTTATAACAAGGGTAGGGCGCTGAATGGCTTCGATAATCTTTGCCATGGTAAATGTCTTGCCCGAACCTGTAACGCCTTTTAATGTCTGAAAAGCATCTCCGCGCAAAAAACCTTCTGCAAGCTTTTTGATTGCTTCCGGCTGGTCGCCTGACGGCTCATAAGGTGCGTAAACTTTGAACGGTCTCATGCGTGCATTTTAGCACAGCAATGCTGTTGTGTACATAACTGCTTTTTCGGCAGATGCTTCAACGTCATTCTGAACTTGTTTCAGAATCTGTGGTTTTGCAGATGCCGGAACTAGTTCGGCATGACCTCTTTTCGCAAAAACACGGCGGATTGAGCTACTATTATACACAGCCTGTGAAAATTTCACATAGTTTGGATAAAATTTTATCTAAATGTAGCCTGAATTACTTCACAAAAATAGTTTGAAATGCTAGATTAATCAACAGAATGAGAACAAACCGCAATATTTGCGGATAATTCATATCATCGGGCTTGAACGGTCTATAGCTGCTCAAGTTTTAAAGATTCGTTAAGGAAGGTTGTTATGGGAAACAAGGTAACGATTATAGGTTCAGGCAGTGTTGGTTCTACAATTGCCTACACCTTGGCTGTTCAGGGAACAGCTTCTGAAATTGTCATGGTAGACATTAATGTAGAAAAATCGCTCGGAGAAGCTTTGGATATCCGTCAGGGCACTCCGTTCTGCGCTCCTTGTTCAATTTATGCCGGCAATTATGAAGATACAAAAGATTCTGACATTGTTATTTTGACATCTGGCATGGCACGCAAGCCTGGTCAGACACGTCTTGACCTTGCTCAGACAAACGTCAACATTACAAAGTCAATCATTCCGCAGATTACAAAATATGCGCCGAATGCAATCTATATTATCGTTGCAAACCCTGTAGACATTTTGACTTATCAGTTTATAAAGACTTCCGGCATTCCGGAACACCGCATCATCGGTTCGGGCACAATTCTTGATACGGCACGTCTCCGCGCCCGCATTGCTGAATATTATGGAATAAACCAGAAGAATGTGCATGCGCATGTTTTCGGCGAGCACGGCGATTCATCATTCGTGCCGTGGTCTTTGGCAAACATCTCGAATGTTCCGATTGACAAATATGCTTCTTGCATGACAAACCAGGACAAGATTGTTCCGTCTCTGATTCATTCAGAAGTTGAGGACTATATCCGCAAGTCTGGTGCAAAAGTTATTCAGCGCAAGGGCGCAACTTTCTATGCTGTTGCAATTTCTGTATGCCATATCATCCGCTGCCTTTTCAGCGATATGGATACAACCCTCACAGTTTCAACAATGATGCACGGCGAATACGGCATTGACGACGTAGCATTGAGCACTCTCGCAATCGTTGACCACAACGGAATTTCAGGCAAGCTCACAGCTCCTCTTACAGATGATGAAGTTACATCGCTTAAAAAATCAGCTGATGCATTGAAAGAGGTTATCAGTCAGTTGAAATTCTAAGGAAGGAATTAATCATGAATTATAGAATTGAACACGATTCAATGGGAGAAATGCAGGTTCCTGCAGATAAATATTGGGCAGCGCAGACTGAGCGCAGCCATGAAAACTTTAAGATCGGTGTCGGCATTGAGACCATGCCTAGAGAAATAACCCAGGCTTTCGGCATTCTTAAAAAAGCTGCTGCAATGGCAAACAACATGCTCAAGCCGCAGAAAATGACAAGCGAAAAGCTTGCTGCAATCAGCGCTGCCTGTGACGAAGTTATTTCTGGTGCGCTCAACGACCATTTTCCGCTTGTTGTATGGCAGACAGGTTCTGGCACACAGAGCAACATGAACGCAAACGAAGTTATTGCAAACCGCGCCAACGAGATTGCGGTAGGCTTAAAAGCCGGTGCTTTTTTTGCACCTAACGCAAATGTTCCGCGCCTGCTTCATCCGAATGATGACATCAATATGAGCCAGTCTTCAAACGACACTTTCCCTACAGCAATGCACATTGCAGCTGTTACTATTATAGAAGATAAAGTTATTCCGGCTATCGACAAGCTTATTACAACATTTATCCGCCTTGAAAAAGAAAACGAAGGCATTGTAAAGAGCGGCCGCACACACTTGCAGGATGCAACACCAATCAAATTCAGCCAGGAAATTTCAGGCTGGAGAGCTTCGCTTGAGCGTGACAAGCAGCTTTTGAATGCAGCTTTGCCTCCGTTAAAAGAGCTTGCTCTTGGCGGAACTGCTGTAGGCACAGGCTTGAACGCACCTGAAAAATTCGATGAAAAAGTTGCTGAAGCTGTTTCTAAGCTTACAGGCAAACAGTTTGTTACAGCACCTAATAAGTTTCACGCTCTTACAAGCAAAGACGAGCTTGTTTTTGCACACGGCGCACTTAAGGCACTCGCCTGCGACATGATGAAAATTGCAAACGATGTCCGCTGGCTTGCTTCTGGTCCTCGTGATGGTCTCGGCGAAATCCGCATTCCGGAAAATGAGCCGGGTTCTTCGATTATGCCTGGCAAGGTTAACCCGACACAGTGCGAGCAGGTAACAATGGTTGCAGTTCAGGTTATGGGCAACGATGTGGCTGTAGGCATGGCTGCAAGCCAGGGCAATTTTGAGCTGAATGTGTTTATGCCTGTATGTATTTACAACTTTCTTCAGAGTGCGCGCCTTCTTGCAGAATCAATTGTTTCATTTAACGACAATTGCGCAGTGGGCATTACAGCTGATAAAGATAAAATGCACCACAACCTTCATAATTCACTGATGCTTGTAACTGCACTTAACCCGTATATCGGTTATGAGAATGCGGCTAAAACTGCAAAAAAAGCATTCAAAGAGAATATTTCGCTTAAAGAAGCTTGTGTTGCTCTCGGCTTCTTGACTGAAGAGAAATTTGATGAAGTATTTCATCCTGAACAGATGTGCTGATTGAAACATAGCTATAATAATTGAGGAAAAGACTTTATGACTTACAGCTACTATCCGGGTTGCACCCTTAAGACAAAAGGCAAAGACTTAGACCGCTACGGCCGTTTTGCCGCTGAAAAGCTGGGTGTTACTCTTGAAGAAATTGCAGACTGGCAGTGCTGCGGCGGTGCTTACACTATGGCGAGGGACGAAATTGCTTCAAAGCTTTCGGCTGTGCGCGCCCTAGTTGCAGCACGTGACGCAGACCAGAGTGTGGTAACGCTTTGTTCTGCATGCCACAATGTTCTCAAGCAGGTCAACAATGACATGAAAACCGATGAGAACATCAACTTTAAAGCCAATAATTATCTTAAACTTGAAAAACCTTATAACGGCGAAACTAATGTTATCCATTATCTTGAGCTTCTCCGCGATTTTGTTGGTTTTGACAAAGTTTCTAAGGCTGTTACAAAACCGCTTGCCGGCAAAAAAATTGCTGCTTATTACGGCTGTCTGCTTTTGCGTCCGGGCAAGGTGCTTCAGATGGACAATGCAGAAAATCCAAGAATAATAGAAGATTTTATCAAAGCTGTAGGTGCAGAACCTGTTGTTTACCCGATGCGCAATGAATGCTGCGGCGGCTATGTAACACTTGAAGACAAAGAGCTTGCAGTTAAGAAAAGCGCTGCTGTTCTAGAAAGTGCAAAAAATGCCGGCGCAGAACTCATCGTTACGGCTTGTCCGCTCTGTCTGTACAACTTGAACAAGAACGGCGCACCGAATGTGGCTGGTTCTCCAAAAGTCTTGTACTTTACGCAGGTTCTTGCCGCCGCTCTTGGTGACGAAGATGCTTTGAAAGCTGTTGAAGACGCCTGTTCAGTTACACCAATTGAAGGAGGCTGCCCGTGTCACAAGTAACAAGAGAAGACATTGTGCGCATTTCGGGCGTAAACCCGCGCAAGTGCATGAAATGCGGTAAATGTTCCGGCACATGCCCAAGCTACGATGAAATGGAATATCATCCGCATCAGTTTGTTGCGATGGTAGAAAATGGAGACATAGAGCCGCTTTTGAATTCGGCCTCGCTTTTTAAGTGCCTTTCTTGTTTTGCGTGTGTAGAACGCTGCCCGAGAAATGTTGAGCCGGCAAAAGTTGTAGAAGCTGTACGTACAGCAGCCCTGCGTGTACAGGGCAACAATCATTTGAAACCGAATCAGATTCCAGAAATGCTTGATGAAGATCTGCCGCAGCAGGCAATCGTCACAGCATTCAGAAAATATTCAAAATAAGGAGCTGCAATCGTTATGCAGAAAATTGGTGTTTTTGTGTGTCATTGTGGCACCAACATCGCTGCAACTGTTGATGTAAAGACTGTTGCAGAACAGCTTGGCAAAGAGCCGGGCGTTGCGTTCGCTGCTGACTATCAGTACATGTGTTCTGAAGCCGGCCAGAACTTGATAAAGAACGCAATCAAAGAACACGGACTTACAGGCGTTGTTGTATGTTCCTGCTCTCCGCGTATGCACGAAGCTACTTTCCGAAAAGCTTGTGCCACCGCAGGAATCAACTCTTATATGGTAGAAATTGCCAATATCCGCGAGCAGTGCTCATGGATTCATAAAGAAAAGGTTGATGCAACTGAAAAAGCAATTATCATCGGCCGTGCGGCAATTGCAAAAGTTCATTTGAATGCACCGCTTGTTCCTGGCGAAAGCCCTGTTACAAAGCGTGCGCTTGTTATAGGCGGCGGCATTGCCGGAATGCAGGCTGCTCTCGATATAGCAGAAGCCGGCTATGAAGTTGATATCGTTGAGAAAAAATCTACAATCGGCGGCAAAATGACCCAGATTGACAAGACTTTCCCGACTCTTGACTGTGCTGCATGTATTTCAACCCCAAAAATGGTTGACTGCGCCCAGAATGAAAAAATCAATATTTATGCTTACAGCGAAGTTTCTGAAGTAAAGGGCTTCATAGGCAATTTTGATGTTTCAATAACAAGAAAAGCCCGCTACGTTGATGAAACTAAATGTACCGGCTGCGGCATTTGTACCGAAAAGTGCCCGCAGAAAAAAGTGCCGAACGAATTCAACCTTGGCCTTAACAACCGCACTGCAATTTATATTCCGTTTGCACAGGCTGTGCCGAAAGTTGCCACAATTGACGCAAACTACTGCATGATGCTCAAGACAGGCAAATGCGGCATCTGTTCAAAAGTCTGCGGCGCAGGCGCAATTGACTACAAGCAGAAAGACGAAGTAATCGTAAAGAAATATG
>CAMJMF010000152.1 GCA_946406925.1 uncultured Spirochaetales bacterium
ATTCCTTAGCAGAACGAACGATACCCCGCACGCTCTGCGTCGGGGTTCGTTCATTAGATATATATGTGTGAGTTTAGTTTTTTCTGTACCTGTCTGCTAAAATTCTTAAAGATTTTACAAAAGACTGCCCGGAAGCTGTTGCGCACTTGCACTTGTTCAATTACTTGCTTTTGTCTTACTATAGGGCTATGAAAAGGCTTTTAGTTTCGTTTTTTGCTTTTTATTTTATATGGTGCTCGGCAGAGGTTTTTGCCTTTGCAAAGCGTGAGACCGTGCAGGCTTCAGACGCTGTGCCTGCCAGAATTGTTTCACTTTCGCCGGCGGCAACAGAAATTCTTTTTGCAGTGGGCGCAGAGAAGCAGATTGTGGCGCGCACAAATCTGTGTAATTATCCAAAAGAAGCTGAAAAAATTCCGGCTGTGGGCGGCTTTGACGGCAAGCTTTCAAGCTTAGAGAATATCATTGCCTTTAAGCCAGACTTAGTCTATTTAACAGACGGAATGCACAATCATTTTATTGAGCCGCTGACTTCATACGGAATAAGGGTCTATGTCTCAAAAGCGCATTCTTTGAACGATGTTCTGAACGAGATAGAGACTGTTGCTGAAATTACCGGCCATAAAGAAAACGGCGTAAAATGCGTTGAAAACATCAAAAATGAATTTAAGCAGGCTGAGGCAGAAATAAAAAAGCTCAAGCTTGAGGAAAACCCTTCCGTATATTGGGAAATCTGGAACGCGCCGTATATGAGCATCGGCAACGCTTCGTTCTTAAATGAAATTGTGGAACTTGCCGGTTTGACTAATATTTTTGCCGGGCTGAATCAGGAATATCCTGTTGTAAGCGAAGAATCTATAATTGCAAAGAACCCTGACATGATTCTGTTTCCGTCTGACGCGGCACTTTCAAAAGAGGATTTTATGAAGCGCGCTTCATGGAAAACAATTTCAGCCTTGAAGAACGGCAGAATTTATGCAATTGACGCTGATTTGATGAGCCGCCCCGGCCCAAGAGTGGGCAAGGCTGTTCTTGCGCTTACTTCAATTGTAAAAGAAGCTTTTGGAGAGCAGTAGAATCTGTGGCTTTTTTAACTGTTCATTTTTCAGACAAAGCACCCTTCCGCTTAGAAATAAAAACGTCTTGCTCTGCTTTTGAAGCCTACAACGAGGCGTGCAGAAACTGCGGCATTGTTGAAAAGACAAAATATTGTGCCGGCGGAATTTGCGGAAAATGCCGCGCAAAAATTTGCGGAAGTCTCTCTGAAATAACTGAAACAGAAAAATCAAAGCTTTCTACACATGAACTTGACGAAGGCGTAAGGCTTTTGTGTCAGGTTGAGATTCTTGGTGATGCAGAGCTGTTTGCAGATTATAAGGCTGAGAACATGCAGATTGAGTCCGGCGGTTATTTTGCCCGGATTCAAGAATATGCAGAATATGACGGGCTTGGTGTTGCAATAGATTTGGGCACAACCACAATCGCCGGGCTTTTGTTCAGAGCAGGTCACGCCGAACCGCTGGCTTCTGCTGTGCTGCCTAATCCGCAGCGGTGTTATGGCTCAGACGTAATTACGCGTATAACCTCAAGCTTAGACGGGCACGCACCTGAACTTTTTGAGCTTGTCTGCAGCGCAATTGACAGGCTGATAGAAGAGTTATGCACCAAAGCCGGCTGCCGCATAGAAAGTGTTGCAAAACTCTGCGTTAGTGCAAACACAACCATGCTTTATCTTTTGACAGAGCGTGACTGTGCCTCAATTTCTAAAAGCCCTTTTGATGCAGACTGCCTTTTTGGGCTTGAACTTGAAGCCGGAAATCTGAACGGGAGAGGCGGCGGCTTAAAAGCTGTAACCGCTTCTGTGCCGGTCTTTCTTTTGCCCTGCGTTTCTGCTTTTATTGGCGCTGACACAGTTTCGTGCATTTTAAGCTTAAATATAGAAGACTGTAAGCGCCCTGCAGTTATTGCTGACTTGGGCACAAACAGCGAAATGGTTTTGTTTGTTCCGTCTGAAAGCGGCAGACCGGCAGAAATAATTTGCACTTCTAGTGCGGCTGGCCCTGCTTTTGAGGGCGCAAATATTTCATGCGGAATGTGTGCTGTTGAGGGCGCGGTCGAAAATATTTCGCTGGTCAACGGCAGGGCAGAATATGCTGTTATAGGCGGTGAAAAACCTTCTGGCTTGTGCGGTTCGGGCTTGCTTGACGCGGTTGCAGTTTTGCGTCAGCTTGGGCAGATTGACGAATCAGGCACAATCTTGGTTTCAGATTGTGCTGACGACGAAGAAGAAATATTCGAAACAGTTGCAGAAGCTGACGGCGCAAAAGCCGTGCTTTTCAAAGACGCTTCAACAGAAATTAGCCTTTCGCAAAAAGACGTGCGCGCATTTCAGCTTGCAAAGGCTTCTCTTTGCGCCGGGCTTGAATGCCTTGCAAGCAAAGCCCAGATTGACGCGCACAGCATCGGCAGTCTTTATCTTGCAGGCGGCTTTGCAAAATCTTTCAGCGTGCAGAACGCCGTCTGTGTGGGGCTTTTCCCCGACGGAATGGCGCAGAACGCAAAATATTGCGGAAACGCTTCTCTTATGGGCGCTGCACTTGTGCTTCAAGACAAACACGCCCGCGCAAAAGCCGGCGCCATAGCAGAAAAAGCCAAACTCTTTGAATTAGGCGGCTCAAAACTATTTCAGGAGCTTTTTATAAAGTGCATGGCTTTAAAAGCACAAAAACTGTAAAGAGCTGTCTGCCTAAAATCCTGCTCAGGTAAAACAGTCCGGGCGGGACGCAGAAAAAAATAAGGAAGGGAGCCCTGTGGGAAGGTTTCCTTATTTTTTTCGTAGCTGGGATACGCCCGACTATTTTGCATTATTCATGTTTTGGCGTATTTTCGGTTCTGTAAGCAATTGCCATAAAATGTATGACAAAATCTTTTGCCCTGACATTGACAGGTATTCAATTTTTTGATAATTTATATACGAACATATTATAATCTTTCAACATTGAGAGTCGTTCAAACGGCTCTTTTTTTATATCTGCTATTACAAATTTTATTGGAGTTGCTTTGGAATATGCATCGCTTGCGGAAATTCCGCATTATTCAGATTGCGAACCGATTGTTTCAGGTTTGGGCTATTCGCTCGTAGAACTTCGTATTTTTCGTACTAATGGAACTACACAGGTCAGAGCCGTAATTGCACATGCTGACCCAGATAATCCAAACGGCATCGGCGTAAACGATTGCGCCAAAGTTCACAGACTTTTACTTCCGCGTCTTGAAGTTATTCTTGATAATCAGGACATCTATATGGAAGTTACTTCTCCCGGAACTGAACGGCTGATAAAAAATGCGGCAGAATTCGCGTTTTTTGTCAAAAAATATGCGCGCGTCTATGACACTACAGTTTCAGACTGGGTAGCCGGTCAGATTGTCAGCGCAGACAAAGAGCAGATAAAACTGATGATAGACGGAACGGAAAAAGTTATTCCGTTTACTAATATAGCAAAAGCAAAGTTACTAAACGCATAGGAGGTGCCGGTATGTCATTAGAAATGGCCGAGGCAATTCGTCAGCTTACAGAAGAAGGCGGTTACACCAAAGAATCTGTTAAGCATATTATTGAAGATGCTTTAATCTCAGCTTATAAACGCAAATTTGGAACAAGCGAAAATGCTGTTGTTCGTTTTAATGATGATCTTACTGATGTTTCATTGTATTCACGCAAGGTTATTGTAGACGGAGTTTACGACCCTGTTGTAGAAATGGAGCTTGAAGACGCATTAAAACTCTCACCAGATTGTGAAGTTGGCGACGAAATCGAAATCCTTGTAGATCCGCATGATTTTGACCGCGGTACAGTTCAGACAGGAAAACAGACAGCACAGCAGTCTTTCCGCAATTTTCAGAAAGACAGCCTTTATGCTGAATTTAAAGACAAAGTCGGTGAAGTTATCATCGGTTATTATCAGCGCGAAAGAAACGGCAATATTTATGTAAATCTTGGCCGTTCTCAGAATGATACAAATAATATTGAAGGCGTTCTTCCAAAGAAATTCCAGTCACCGCGCGAGACTTACAAAAAAGGCGACAGAATTAAGGCTGTAATCGAAGAAGTAAAGAAGACAAACGCCGGTGCACAGATTGTTCTTTCAAGAACATCAAGCAACTTTGTACGCAAGATTATTGAAGTTGAAGTTCCAGAGATTTACGACAAAACTGTTGAAATCCACAACATCGTCCGCGAGCCGGGCTACCGCACAAAGGTTGCAGTTTATTCAAATAGAGAAGACGTTGATCCTGTAGGCGCATGTGTCGGTCTTAAGGGTGTGCGCATTCAGAATGTAATCCGCGAGCTTGAAGGCGAAAAAGTTGATGTTCTGAAGTACGACAAAGACCCGAGAGTGTTTATTGCGAATGCTCTTTCTCCGGCAGAAGTTTCTGCTGTAATTATTCTTGACGAAGCAAAACGTTCAGCTCTTGCCGTTGTCAATGAATCGCAGTTCTCGCTTGCTATCGGCAAACAGGGCTTGAACGTGCGTCTTGCAAACCGTCTTGTAGACTGGAGCATTGACGTTAAGACTGAAGATCAGTGCGAAGAAATCGAGAAAATCACAGCTGAATCAAGAAAAGCTGCTGAAAGCCTGTTCAATGACGCTTCTCAGGAAGAGCCTGATATTGAAAACATCGCGGATTTGCCGGGTGTAGATATTCACGTTGCAGAAGTTCTCAAGGCTGCTGGCATTGAAAGAATTGAAGATTATCTTGATGCAGTTGATTCCGGAAAAATCACTTCGATTGACGGTGTTTCAGCCGAAGATAATGATAAATTGCAAAAACTTATTGATTCTGTATGCGAGATTATCGACGAGCCTGCAGAATCAGAACCTGCTGCTGAAGCCGCTCAGGAAAGTGCTGAATCTGCTGCGGTCGAAGATGAAGAGCAGATTGAGTTCGAATGCCCTGAATGTGGCGCTCGCGTAACAGAAGATATGACTGTATGTCCAAACTGTGGTGTAGAGCTCAGTTTTGAATACGAGGAAGAAGAATAGGAAGTAAAATGGCAGAAGATGTAGAAAAAAAACAAGAGTTTATTCTCACAAAAAAAGAAAAGAATTCGGCTTCAGAACCGGCTGCAGAAAAGACTGAAAAAAAGCCTCAGCAGCAGAATTCTGAACCGTCTCATGAGAAGACGCCTGTTAGAAAAAAGGTCGTTGTTAAAGCAAAGCCAAAATCGGCACAACCGCAAGGCAACGGCGGATCTTCTGCATCTGGTGCTTCTGACAAAAAATCACCTGCTTCTTCCGGCGGAAATGCTGAAAGACGCAAGGCTTCTTCTTTTGAACTGAATCCGCAGAGACCGAACGTAAAAGCCGGTAACTTAAGCGATAAGCCGCGCTTTTCGGGAAACCGCAGAGACGGCAATTTTCAGCGCCGTGACAACAATGGTTCAGGCGGCTTTACTGGCGCACAGGCTAGAGAAGGCTACCGCAACCGCTCGAACAACCAGGGCGGCGGACAGGGGGGTCAGCGTAATAACGCCAACGGCGGGCAGCGCGGCGGCTTTGGCGGCCAGGGCGGACGCAATAACGCTAACGGCGGACAGCGCGGCGGTTTTGGCGGCGGACAGGGCGGTCAGCGCAATGGTGCCGGCGGAAGAATGTCGCAGGGCGGTTTCGGCAACCGCGGCGGCTTTGGCGGAGGAATGCCTCCAGCACCTGTTGAAGAAAACAAGAAGTCTTCACAGAAAAAGTCTTTTAAAGGCAAAAAGCCTGTTTATAACCGCAAAGACAGAGAAGACATTGAGACAGTTGACAAGCTGCTGAACCAGAAGAAAAAGCAGACTATACATACAAATCCTGTACCAAAAGAAATTGAGATTATGGACTCAATTTCAGTTTCAGAGCTCGCAAAGAAAATGAATCTTAAAGCTTCAGAAATTATCGCGAAGCTTATGGGTATGGGTATGATGGTATCAATTACTCAGACAATTGATGCCGATACAGCAACAATTGTTGCTTCTGAGTTTGACTGCCAGGTTAAGATTATCAGCCTTTATGATGAGACTGTAATTGAGAGCGAGGCAGACAAAGAAGAAGATATGCAGCCAAGACCTCCTGTTGTTACTGTTATGGGTCACGTTGACCATGGTAAGACAAAGACTCTTGACGCAATCAGAAGCGCAAACGTTGTTGCAAGCGAATTTGGCGGCATTACACAGCACATCGGTGCTTATCAGGTTGAAACGCCAAAAGGCAAGATTACATTCCTTGATACACCGGGACACGAAGCATTTACAATGATGCGCGCCCGCGGTGCAAAAGTTACAGATATTGTTGTTCTTGTTGTTGCTGCTGATGACGGTGTAATGCCTCAGACTGTAGAAGCAATCAACCATGCTAAAGACGCTGATGTTCCTATTATTGTTGCTGTAAACAAAATAGATAAACCAGAAGCAAATGCTGAGCGTGTAAAGACCCAGCTTTCTGAATATGGCCTTACACCTGAAGAATGGGGCGGACAGACACAGTACGTTTATATCAGTGCTTTGAAAAAGCAGGGTATTGACGACCTTCTTGACGCAATTCTTTTGCAGGCAGAAGTTCTTGAACTTAGGGCAAACTGGAAATGCCGCGCTGAAGGTAAGGTTATTGAATCTAAGATTGACCATGGACGCGGTGTTGTTTGTACTGTAATGATTGAACGCGGTACACTGCACATAAATGATCCGTATGTCGGCGGTATTTATGCCGGTCACGTCCGCGCAATCTACAATGACCGCGGTAAGAAGCTTAAAGAAGCTTATCCTGCAATGCCGGTCGAAATCGTCGGTTTTGAAGGAATGCCGAATGCAGGCGATCCTTTCCAGGTTACGGAAACAGAGCGCGATGCTCGCGACATTTCTGCAAAACGCCAGGAATTGAAGCGGTTTGAAGATTCAAAGGCTGTCAAGAAGGTTAATCTTGATAACCTGTACGATACAATCGAGCAGGGCGAAGTTATGGAACTCAAGGTT
>CAMJMF010000153.1 GCA_946406925.1 uncultured Spirochaetales bacterium
ATAACAGAAACTTTGCATTACAAAAGCAAAAATTCATGCTACTTATCGTAGCATTTGCGGAAGTAAGCCGTCAGAACCGTTTATCTGCTCATTTTGTAGATTTCAAGCATATCTTCTTCGCGGAGAAGCTTTGCAGAACCTTTTGCGCCGTTTACACCGACAGCACATTTGTGTGCCATAAGCTTTAAGTCTTCGTCTGTTGCTTTAACGCCAAGTTCCCGCAGATTTGTCGGCATCTTAATCTCGCGGAAGAAAGCTTCTGTTGCCTCAATTCCCTTAACGGCAATTTCTTCATCAGTGCCTGAAGCCGGAACACCCATAACATTAATTGCATAGCGTTTAAAGCGCGGCAGACAGTTCTTATAGACATAGCGTGCCCAGCTTCCCCAGACTGCGGCAAGCCCTGCGCCATGTGCAACATCATAAAGGCCGCCAAGCTCATGTTCCAGCTTGTGCGTCATCCAGTCGCCGCCGTCATTTCCGCAGCCGGTGAGCCCGTTATGTGAAAGGCTTCCTGCCCACATAATCTCAGCGCGCGCGTCATAATTCTTTGGATCTTTAGCAAGAATTTTTGCGTTTTCTTTTACGGTGCGCAAAAGCGCTTCTGCAATAGAGTCTGTAAGTTCCATGTTTCCGCCATTAGTAAAATAGCGCTCCATTGTGTGCATCATAATGTCAGTGCAGCCGCAGGCAGTCTGGTAATCAGGCAGTGTCATGGTAAGTTCAGGGTTCATAATTGCAAAGCGCGGGCGGCAAAAATCACTTGAATAACCGCGCTTTACGCTGCCCTCTTCTTTTGTGATTACAGAAGAATCGCTCATTTCACTTCCGGTTGCGGCAAGCGTAAGAATTACGCCGACCGGCAGACAGGCTTTTGCCTGCTTTTTATAGTCATATAAGTCCCAGACATCGCCGTCGTTCATTACGCCGTAGCCGATTGCCTTTGCAGAATCAATTGCACTGCCGCCGCCAACTGCAAGCAGAAAGTCAACGCCTTCTTTCTTGCAAAGTTCAATTCCTTCATAAACCAGACTAAGATGTGGGTTTGGAACTGCGCCGCCAAGCTTAACATAAGAAATGCCTGCCTTGTCGAGACAATCTGTTACCTTCTGCATCAGCCCTGAACGGATAACGCTGCCACCGCCATAATGAATCAAAACCTTTTTACCGCCAAACTCCTTAATGAGCTCGGCAACCTTGTCTTCTGTGTTCTTTCCGAACAAAACCTTTGTAGGTGTAAAATACGAAAAATCAAACATGCTTTCCTCCATTAATCTGCTTATTTATTTTGAAACTTCAATTTCGTCTGAAATTTCGGCGAACGGCCCCGGAATTGTGTGCGTTCCCCGGTGACTGCCGAAGAAATCTTCATTGAAGATTATGTCTGTACCATCGCGGTTTTCAAACTTCTGTTCAGGCTCAAAAGCCGCACCAAGAATTGCAGTTGTAATTATGCCGGTTTTATAATCTCCGATAAGCTCTGCAAGATTTGTCTTGAGAGTGCCTGCTTTAAGCGCAATTTTTGCCTTTGCAGTTTTAGCCCCCACAAGCATATCTTTCTCATGCTTGCAGACTGTTGCTCCGTTGAAATATGCGTTGCCGCCAAGCCAAACCGGCAGATGACCAAAGTGATATTTCGCAAGAGCACCCATGTCAGGCTCACGGTCCATCATAAAATTTGCAATCCATTCTTCATAAGTAGGAAAAATGTCAAACGGCGCGGTGCCGACAACCTCATAGTCTGAATCAGCGGCTGTCTTTTTCTTGTCTGTAACAGGCGCAACCTGTGCAAAAATATTGTTGTAGATTCTGTCGTCACCGTGCAGAATTGTCATGAAGCCTGCAACCTCTGTTCTGTGGCGGATATGGTAAGGCGTATAACGGGGCTCGCGCTGGTCGTTTACAATGCTGTCTACGCCGGAATTGATAAGGCTGAACGAGCCAAGTATAAGGTTGTGCACAACGGCAATTCCTTCGCTTGGTATTGTAATAGAAACTTTTGAAAGCAACAGGTTGTTGTCAATTGTCGTAGGACCATGACCAACTTCAATAAACACGTCGGTAGAGAACATTGCGCCTTTTGCAGCTTCGCGTCCTGCCGGGCGTTCGTTGTTGTACATAAGATTTTGGGTAATACGCGCGCCCTGGGCTTCCCAGTCGAGCCAGACACCCATAATACAGTCGTGTATATGGTTACGGCGTATTACTACATCAATTGCTGCGTGCAGCTTTATTCCGGCTGTTTCTGCACCGCCAAGCTGCTGCGAGTTGCAGATATGGTGAATATGGCAGTCCTCAATAGTAGAGAATACAGCACCCATTCTGCCGACAATTCCAGTCTGCTCGCAGTGGTGAACGTGACAGCGGCGCACTATGTGCGAACCCACATTCTCTTTTGTCCAGCCATGATACTGGCCGCGGCAGACTGCATCGCGTTCCATCTGCGTAGGGCTCTTGAGGTGCTTTGTATAAAAGTACATGTCGTTTTCATCGTCGCGGTATTTTCCAAGCGAGATTCCGCAGCAGCGGCTGTTGCATACTTCAAGATCTTCAAAAATCCAGCCCTTGCTCCAATGCGGGCCGATAAGACCATCCTGATAAGCCGCCGGCGGTGCCCAGGTTGTAGCACCGTTGCAGATTTTAAAGCCGCTCACAGTAATGTAGTTGAGCCCGTTCTGGTCAGGCATAAAGCAGTTGCGGCGGACAAGAATTTCAACTTCCTGCTTGTTAGGGTCAAGGCCTTTAAAGTTGCAGTAGAAAACTGTATAGCGCCCGGCTTTTATTTCTTTTGCCTGTGCATTGATTATGTATTCTGACTTATATGGTCCGCCAGCATTGTATTGCGGGGCTGGTGCATCACCTTCCTGCTCGCAGTACCACTTGAACTCAGATTCTTTCTGGTTCCAGGCACATGGGTCTGCTTTTCCGGCAGCACATTCTTCCAGCGAGGTTGTCTCATACATCATAAGCCCGTTAAGAACAACAGAGCCTGTGTGGCGTACAGTCGGTGCAAAATACCAGTCACCGCAGACATAGCTTGTATAAGGATTATAACCGCCAAAAATGCTGTTATCTACTTTTGCCGTCCAGACATCGCCTTTGTATTTTTTCCAGCCTTTCAAAACCTCAGAGCCTGTAATCACAGCGCCAAGCGGTTTTTCTGAGCGGTAAACAACCGGCTGCTCTTCAGTTCCACCAAAGCGGGGAATAACCTGTTCGCGGTAAACCCCGGATGCAACAACAACCTCATCGCCTGCTTTTGCGATTGCTGCCGCTTCATTTATAGTCTTAAACGGAAGTCCTTTAGTTCCGTTTCCATTTTTCTTAGCTTTTGCATTCACATAAAAAATCATATCCGGAGTCTCCTGTGTTCCTTTTTTTAATATTATATCCTTGCTTTGCAAAAAATGTTGAAATATTTCTACTTTTTTACAAAAATAGGCGAAAACTAATTTTTATTATATAATTGGGGTATGAAATCAAAAGCATTTTATTCAAAGTCATTTTTGCTTTTTATCAGGATTGTTTCCGTTTTTTTTGTTATGATTCTGTTTTATTTGACAGGCCGCGCTGTTTTCAACGTCTTTATACAGCATGATTTCCACTGCATTTTCGGGCTTGTTTTTGGGCCGCTCAGCCTTGTTATTCTGGGGTTTGTGTTCTTTAATCCGGAAAAGCTCGCTTTGTTTGTTCCGTCGCTTTTGTTTTTTTCAATTTCAAATTCTATAGGAAATTCTAACCAGGCTTTTCCGATTATTTTTATGGAGCTTGCAGCCCTGCTGCTTTGGATCCGGGGCTTTTTCAAAAATCATAAAGCACTAAAAATCAGTGCGCTTGTTCTCGTCTACATAATTCCGCTGCTTTTCAATCTGCGTCTCGGTTGGAACATTTTTGCAGCCCAGCTTTTTGACATTATTCAGATTATTCTTATCTCTTCTTCAACCATTTTTATACTTTATGAATATCTGAAAACACAAAGCCCGAAAGACAAGGTTCTGAATATTGCTGATTACCCCGAAACCACAGAGCGGGACGCAAAGTGGCTTGAGCTTGTGCAGCAGGGCACAAAATACGAAGCAATCGCCATAGACTATGAACTGACTCTTGGCACTGTTCAGAACAGGCTCAACAAAATCTACCATATTCTTGAAACAGGCGACCGCATCGGCTTTCTTTCGATTTATTCAAACGCAAAAATTGTTTTTCAGAAATAGCAGATGGGAACCTCTAAAAACTTCAGTTTTTAGAGGTAACTTTGAAAATGCGATGTTGTAAATCGCGCCATTTTAGCGATTTACAACTCGGCGGCAATCTCTAAAAAGTCACGATAGTGAGTTTTTAGAGATGCCCAGATGATTCAATCTGCGCAAGATGCTTCCGCTGCCCGCTTTTTGCAGCATAGCGCGTTTATTATTTTGAAAATTCCGCCGGTAAAAGCAAAAGCCGCACTTATAAGAATCACAAAATACAAATCCGGCACAAACTGACGCACAACCCAAAGCGGCGTGTCAACAAAGATTTTTATAGCCGTCAAAAGGAACAGTGGCCACAAAACATAGGCAGCAGCATTGAATATAACAGCTTTTACCTTAGCAGCACCAACCGGTTTAGTTCCGTCTTTTGTTTTTATAGCTTTAATCAGAATAAAAAGTGAAAAGGCCAGCACCAGTAAATACAATGCGTCGTAAAGAGCATGACGGACAATATAAGCAGAATGGCTTATCTCTTTTGTAGGCTCACCCTTTATAATTGCAAGGCTGTTCCAAATTGCATTATCCATAAGCGAGTTTGTTACAAATTCGTCATTTCCATTCAACATAAAGCAGACCGCAAGCTGTTCTTCAGGCAGAATAAACATATAAGTAATTCCAGTTTCAACCTGCCCGCCATGAAAAATAAGCTTAAAACCGTCCATCTCTGTATAGTTCCAGCCCTTGCCATAAAATCCAGAACTAGCTTCATCATACGGAACATTCGTGTACCACATGGAATCTATCGTTTCTTTTTTGATGATTCTTTCACCCTGTTCAGAAAGCCCGCCGTTCAAATACATACGCAGATACTTTGCGTGATCGCGCGGAGTAGTTGCAATATAACCTGCCGGCTCATGAAACCAAGATTTTGCTGTAGGATAAGAAGCGTCACCCTGCTTAAAAAAGCCGAAATAATTCCGGTTACCGTTTAATAATTTCGGGCTTTCTTTAAGTGCCTGCGCATTTGCTTTTGAATCAGCCATTTCAAGCGGAGCAAAAACATTCTGCTGAATATAGTCTTCATAAGATTTGCCGCTTACAGTCTCAATAATTTTTCCAAGCAAGTCATAATTGACATTAGCATACTCATATCTTCCGTATGAATCAGTAATCTTTGCATTGAACAGCTTAGCATGTGTGTCAAAACCGCTTGTATGATTCAAAAGCGAAAGGACACTAACTTTTTTTGTGAATTTATAATCCGGCAGATAAGTGGAAATATCTTCATCAAGATTAATCAGTCCTTTTTCTACAAGCTGCATAACACAGAGCGCCGTATAAGACTTGCTCATTGAGCCGATGAAAAACTGCTGGTCTAAGCTTGTGCACTGACCGTAAGTTCTTTCAAAAATTGTCTCTTCCGGTGTAGTAATAAAAAACGCCATTCCCGGAATATGATAAGCCTTTTTTATTTCACTAAGATAAGCGTTAAACTGCTGAAAACTTGCAGCCGGCAGCTTTTTAGCCGCCGGTGCTTCTGCAAAACATATTGTGCTTAAAGCAAACAAAATCATTAAAAGATATTTCTTCATAAAAACCTCTCGCAGCGGCTTTTTCTGAACTTTCCGATTTTATTCATTCAAAACGAAACCGGAATTAACAAGCCCGCCGTACACCAAAACTAATAAACCATCGTGGCAGATTCCGCAATATAAATGTGAGGAACCTAATATTGCGTTTATGAGGTACTTAACACGAAAAAACTAGAAACAGATATCAAGCCCTCCCTCATTTTTTCTGAATTCATAGGCTTCAGCAATATGATTCGAATTAACCTTCTCACAGCCCTCTAAATCCGCAATTGTTCTTGAAAGCTTTAAAATGCTGTGCTCAGCGCGTCCTGAAAAATTAGAACTGACTATCAATTCTTCAAACGTGCTTTCAGCTTCTTCTTCAAGAACAATTTTTGCACCTATCTCCTCGGGAGTCAGTGAGGCATTATTTTTTCCCTGCCGGCGGCGCTGCATGTGAACCGCGAGGGCTATGGAAGGTCTTAATTTTGCAGATGAGACATTATTGTAACAAGCAAATTTGTCTTCAAGCAGAGAATCTCCGCTTACTTCAAAGTTTTCAGAGTATGAATCAAAAAGCGGCACTCTTATGTCGATTCTGTCAAGCAAGGGACCGGAAAGCTTCTTCCAGTATTGTTCTACCGTATGAGGGCTGCACACACATATCCGGTTTGTTGAACCATAATTGCCACATGGACAAGGATTGGCAGCCATCAGCAGCTGGAACCTTGCAGGAAAAACTGTGTGCCTTCCAGCCCGGCTCAAAGTAATGCTGCCTAATTCCAGCGGAATACGCAGGCTCTGAAGTACGCTTGTGCGGAATTCTGCCGCTTCATCAAGGAATAATACGCCGTTATGTGCAAGTGAAACTTCGCCCGGCCGGCATTGAGTGCCACCGCCACTCATGCCTTCAAGCGTTGCACTTTGATGCGGTGCTCTGAACGGACGCGCTTTTATCGGTTCGCCGCCCGGCGGAATTAAACCTGCAAGGCTGTAAATTCTTGTTACCGTCCGCGATTCTTCTAAAGAAAGACAGGGCAGAATTGACGGTATCCGCTGAATAGATAAAGTTTTTCCACAGCCGGGCGGTCCATATGCTATAAGATTATGACCACCGGCGGCGGCTATCTGCAAACCGCGCACAAGCTTGCCCTGGTTCTTTACTGAAGAAAAATCCATACTTGGGTCTAACGGCACAAAGCAAACT
>CAMJMF010000154.1 GCA_946406925.1 uncultured Spirochaetales bacterium
GCCGTCAAAAAGCGCGGCTCTAAAGGCTCAGAGACACAGGCATTTTCAGACTTAAAAAAAGCATTGGGTACAGCCCCTGTTTTGGAGCAGCTCCTTTAGGTTTCCCTCTATGCAAGTTTGTGATTGACAGAGCTTCTTTGTTAAGTTAAAATTTGCAATGCTGTTAGAGGTGGCGATTATTTTTTCCAAATTAAAAGACTGCCACTTCACAAAAGGAATTAGCAATGGATATTGAAGATCTTGACCCGGATATTGCCGCACTTTTGAATTCCACTGAAATGGAAGATACTGAAACGAGCGGTATTGATGATATGGGTGATAATTTCCCGAGCCCTGACTACGATTTTTCATCAGGTGAAGAATCATCTGGCGGAGCGGGACAACAAGAAGGCAAGGTTGATTTAACTGTTACAAAATTTGCACCTATTGAGAAGTTCTTTTCAGATACGCCTCATAAAGTTTTTGATGACCCGAACTACTATAAGACTGCACTTTCTGGTGAATCTGAAATTGCAAACAGGCTTCATGCAACATTGTCAAAGTTTTTAAAGACAGACAATCCTCAGGACAGAACTGTTTACAGACAGCAGCTTTACGGCATCTATTATGAATTTATAAGATCTGTTGCGCCTAAACTTGCTTCTCCGTCTGTTCCTGCACCAAAGAAATATCTTGTGCGCTATGGTCTTGTTCTGCCTTCGCTTTTCACACCGGAGCAGAAAGCGACTTTTGCGTCTGTAATTGAAGAAAACACAACAGGAGAGCCTGTCTATTACCTTGATGAATGGCTAAGCTACATAGCAACAGGTAAGCTTACGCTTTCTGCAACTGATGAAGCCCGTCCGCAGAGAAGAGGCGGCGACGATATTCAGCGCCTTATGACTTTGCAGAATAAGGCTTCAGGCAAGCTTCAGACAGCTGAAAACTACCTTAAGACAAAGGTAAACCAGCGCGGTCTTCTTGAAATTGAGCTTAAGTCAAAAATCGACCAGATTTGTGACCATTCTCCGATGCCGAATTTCCCGGCTTTGGGAGCACCTCTTTCAGACGCTCAGAAGCGCATGTTCAATGAAATCAACGAGAAGATGCACGACCTTCTTAAGATAGACAAAGAGATAAGCCAGAACTTAAACGCTTATCAAGATGCATCTTCTGAAACTGAAACTTTGCAGGAAAAGATGTCTATTGCTTCTGCAACTGTCGGCGTAAGCAATGCAGATTTGCTTAAAGAAATTGATACAGTCCGTCAGATGGCAAAAATGACTGTAGGACGCAAAGGTAACCACTTCCCGATTTTCTCAAGAGATTATTACCATTGTCTGCCGCGCGGCACAGGTTTCAGAGAGAATGTTATTGACGTTCTTGCTTGGGTTGAATCTATTGATCCGGGCGTTTTTGTACGTATGCATAAAAGCAATGCAAACAGAATCGTTCCATATGTTCTGCTTGTTCCAACTTACGGTGAAATGGGCTTCTGTTGGGAACCTTTCGACAAATACAACAAGGTTTCAAGCCGTGGCCGTATCGCTGTTCCAATGTATCCGAAGAGCCTTCAGATTGCAGTTCTTACAGCCTGTGCAGACTTGCGCTGGCAGGTTGCAAAAGAAAAAGCTTCTTACTACTGGATGGAAGAAGGTCTTACGGGTATGTACTACCAGTGGTTTGACCAGCAGAAACTTAAAGGCGATGTAAAAGACTACTTTATCCGCGACTACATTTTGTGGATGACTAAAGAAGCTGAAGGTGTTCAGCGTCTTGATAAAGAAGTCCGCGGCGTATTCTGGCGTTATATGCCGTTCCCGCAGGAACGCAAAGACATGCTCAAGATGCGCAGCCTTGTATATGCCGATTTGTGCCAGAAAGACGCAAACCGCGCAATGTCAGACGGATATTGATTCGTGCCGAGGGTTTGATACCCCGACGCTCTGCGTCGAAATAAAGGGTATCAAAACCGAGTGCAATTACTTATTAAGAACAACAACCTCGCCGCAGAGCGACGAGGTTGTTGATTCGTGCCTGCCGCTGTTGCAAAGCGCGGCAAAGCAAGCTACAAAAAAGCCCCTGCCAGTTGGCAAGGGCTTTTTCTTTTTTCGGCTTATCAGTCTTTGTTCTTTTTTCTGAATTTTTGCGGAATAAGCGGATCAAGCTTGTCTTCAAGCTTGAATTTGATGATAGCCCAGGCGGCAAGACGGTGATATGCAAAAACGGCACATACAAAGCCGGCTGTAAGACAGATTGGTGTAACAATCCGGAGTCTGTCAGGGTTGCCCTTTGTAAGAAAAGCTGCGGCAATAAACAAAATTACTATAAACAAAATTGACAGAAATACTTCAACCAATGTTCCGACTGCAATAAATAGAATTGTGTTTTGTTTTTTTGTCATATATTCCTCCTAAACCGAAGCCTTGTTTTTCTCTGAACCAGCCGGTATTGAAATGATGAACGAAATTACAAGCGCAATCTCACAGACCAAAACGGCAGAATCTGCAAGATTAAATGTAGGCCACCGTTCAAGCCCGAATAAACCGTAAAACTTCACGTCAATAAAGTCAACAACGCCGGCCGGTCTGAAAAATCTGTCTATCAGGTTGCCGAAGCCGCCGCCAAGAATTCCGGCGACAAACCATCTTTGAACTTGCGAAAGTTCTTTTGCAACAAAAAACGCAATAAGAACAAGTATAAGAACTGCCAGCGGAATTATGCAGAGCGAAATAAATCTCCATGCGCCTGAAAGATCATTTCCTATGCTGAAAGCGGCGCCCAAATTTGTTACGTGTATAATCCGTAGAAAGTCGCCAAAAAAAGAAGCGTAAATTGTTCCAACCGGTATGTTCTTTATGACAAAACTTTTTGAAAGCTGGTCTAATAAAATAATAATAACGCTTAGAAGTAAAGGCGTTGTTCTTTTTATATTGTCTTGCATATAAGCTCCTGTAAAGTTATAGCCCTGTCGGCACGTCTATAAAAACTGTTTCTATGTTCTGTTCTTTTGCAAGTTTCTCCGCAACAAGCTGAACCCCGACGGTTTCAGTCTGGTAATGACCGGCGGCAATTACATTGAAATGGTTTTCAAGCACTGCATGATAGTCTTCGTGAGAGACTTCGCCTGTAATAAGAACGTCTGCGCCGGCTTTTACGGCTTCATCAAGGCAGTCTGCGCCGCCGCCAGAAACAACCGCAATTTTAGAGACTTTTTCTTTGCCGAAAGACAAAACAGTGTTGGGTTTTTCTCCGTTTGGAAAAGCCTTAACAATGAGCTGCTCCAAAGTGAGAGGCGTATCAACAAAACCTATTGTGCCCGCCATCATTCCGCGCCATTCACCGAAAGGCTGTAAATTAGTCATTTTTAGCCTTGCCGCAAAACCGTAGTTATTGCCGCAAAGCTGATTTGCGTCTAATGGAATGTGGCATGCGTAAAGTGCAATATCATTTTTGATTAAGCCTGCAATACGCTTATAATGAATGCCGGTCACAGTCTGTTCGTGTCCCCAGAAAAGACCGTGATGAACAAAAAGCATCTGCGCTTTCCATTCGGCGGCGCGGCTTATGGTTTCTTCACAGGCATCAACCGCAAAAGCTACTTTTTTAATATCTATTCCGCTGTTTTCTACCTGCAGTCCGTTTTTCGAAATGTCAGAAGAAAAGTTCTCAATATTTAAAAAGCTTCTGAAATATTTGTCCAATTCGTGCTGGTTCATATTATAAAAAGGCAAGAATACCTAAAATTCCTCCTCTGGTGAATCTGAAGAAACTGAAGAATCTTCGGCAGCGGCATTCTGTGTCTGCACAAGCTTTGCTTTTTCTGCGCGCAAAGCAATCTGCTGAGACTGAATCCAGCCGTCGCTTGGTGCTTTTGCAATAAAAGTGTAGACAGCCGGCTGGTTTACTGCAAAATTGCCCATGCCGCTTATATAACCTGGAATGTTTTCATTAAGCTCAAAAACCGGAATATTCAGGTTTTCAGCTTCGCAAAAATCTTTTGCCGCCAGTGTAGCGTTTCCGTCTGCAACAATGAGTGCAACTCTGTCAAAAAGACCGTCTTCTTTTGCGCGCCCGGCAAGCATCTTGAGTTCATCTGCTTTTATCTGCCGCCATCTGTCAAGCTGGTCCTGGTCTTGCGGGGCGTTTTCGGTTTCATTTTTCAGCCTTTCTGTCTGCAGCACAAAAGAACGGAAAACGCGGAAATTCCAGAAAGATTCAAGATACGCATTGTCTTTGGCGTAAAAATCTGCGCAGAGAACAATATTGCCTTTTCTTGTGATTGATTCAATTGTAAGGCGGTTTTCGCTTACTGAAGTATAAACATCCGGCATAAACAAAACTACAGGCAGCTCATTTTCGTCCTGCTGATTTGAATAAACCGAATAAGGAATGAATTTATACAAAACCGCGGTTACAGGCTCTTTTACGGAGGTTATCTGTGTAAAGCCTTCGGCGAAAGAACCTGTCTGATTTTTTTTGATAATTTCAACAGCTTCACATTCACGGCTGTTCAAATGCTTAAAAGTTGAAACAGGATAAAATCTTATGATTAGATAACCGGCTCCTGCAATCAGCAGAATGCCCAAAAGTGAGACAATAATTGCTCCTGCAGTGTATACGTCTGTTTTAAGCTGCTGAAAACAGCGGCCGAGACTTCTCAAATTGAAAATGAAAATAAAAAGGCAGGGTATTGCAACCGCAAGAACAGAAAAAGACAAACCCTGAGCAAGAGTTAACAGAACTATAACGATAAAAGCAAATAATGAGAAAATAACCGAGGTGTCAACTTTATTGCGCTTTTTTATGAATGTTCTGAACACAACAGGCAGAAGCAGAAAAAGCACAAATAATTCGCCTAAAAAGAGAACTCTCATATCTTTATGATAAAGAAAAAACAGTGACGGCTCAAGCCCCGGAACACAGGCTGTGCTTTCAAAGCTTGTGTATTAAAAGATAATTCACTTTTTCTTGTTTTTACAGTTATTTTACTTGTGAAAACAAAATGTAATAGTAGAATTATTCTATTAATGTGCATGCATTTTTAAGAAGGTGACTAATGGCTAAAATTATGGTTTGTGATGATGCAGCATTTATGCTTAAATCTTTATCACTGACTGTCAGCAAGATGGGACACAAAGTTATTGCAGAAGCAGCAGACGGACAGGACGCTATAAAATCTTATAAGGAAGAAAGACCTGACCTGGTGCTTTTAGACATTTCAATGCCTGTCAAAGACGGAATTCAAACACTAAAAGAAATAATGAGAATAGACCCTGACGCAAAGGTAATTATCGTATCAGGCATGGGCTATCAGGACAAAGTAGTTCAGGCTGTCAAAGAAGGTGCAAAAGAATTTCTTGTTAAGCCCGTATCTTACGCAGATCTTGAAAGGTGCATCCACAAATATGTGCCGGCACCGGAACATGTGTGAGAATCTTTTAGTTTTTCTTGTTTTACAGTGTTTTCTGTGATAACATAAAAAGTGCTATGGCTGAAGAAAAACGTTTTAATGTAGATTCTGAAAAAATTAAGAAAGCTGCGCTTGCAGGTGTTCCTTTATCGCTTACGACGTATGTTTTGCCGCATGAAATGGAACTGTACATGAGCGATGTATTGTCATGCTTTTTGGCAAGTCTCGGGCAGTCGCACATGACAGATTATCTGGTTTATTGTTTAAATGAACTGACAACAAACGCAAAAAAAGCAAACACCAAGCGCATCTATTTTTTGGAAAAAAATCTGGACATCAATAATCCTGCTGATTATGAAGAGGGCATGAAAACTTTCAAGAAAGACATGCTTGAAAAGCTCACTTATTATCTTGAAAAGCAGCGTGATGCCGGTCTTTACATCAAAGTTATTTTTTCAGCACGAAACAACAACATAAGACTCGAAGTTAGAAACAACAGCGAGCTTAATGTTTTTGAATACAAACGCATCCATGACAAAATCTGCCGCGCTCATACATATTCAAACATGAATGAAGCGCTGGACAAGATTGTTGATGATACAGAAGGCGCCGGTCTCGGTCTTATTCTGATGATTCTGATGCTCAAGAAGATTGGGCTTACAGATGAATCTTATCAGATTTTTGTAGAGAATAACGAAACTGTAGTCCGCGTGGAACTGCCGTTCCTTGATAAGCGTTCTAAAGAATTTGATATTATTTCTCAGGAATTGGTAAACCTCATAGAAGAGCTGCCGCCGTTCCCAGAAAATATTGTTGAGATTAACCGCCTGATTGCAGATCCTGATTCTGATATGGCTGAAATTGCTATGTTCATAAACAACGACGTTGCTTTGGCGGCTGACCTCATTAAAATGGTCAATTCAGCAGCGTTCAGACCGGCAAATCCTGTTCAGAATGTTTATAGCGCTGTAAAAATGGTAGGCCTTGACGGCTTGCGGAACCTGCTGTTTTCTTTGGGTACTTTCAAGCTTTTGGGCGAAAACACCGAAGAAAAACGCCAGATGTGGGTTCATGCATACAAAGTTGCGTTCTTCTCACACAATATTGCCTGTTCTTTCTGTGCAAACGATAAGGCTGTTATGGCAGATGCTTATGTCTGCGGTCTGCTTCATGACATCGGCAAAGTAATTTTTACAACAACACACAACGATACAATGCGCCATCTTATTGCGGTTACTCAGCAGAAGAATATACCGCTGCAGGTAATTGAGCAGATGATTTCAGGCACAAACCATGAAATTCTTGGCGCACGCATAGCTGAAAAATGGAATTTCCCTGAATCGATTGTTGTTTCAATCAAATATCACCATTCTCCGGAAGAAGCCCCGGAACAGTACAAAAAGCTTGCTGCTCTTATTGCCCTTGCCAACCAGATCTGCAATTACCTGGACGGCAAAGACACATTCCAACAGATTTCGCATAGCTGCAAAGAAATGTTCGGCTTGAACAACGAGATGCAGTTCCGTTCTCTGGCAGAAAAGCTTAATATG
>CAMJMF010000155.1 GCA_946406925.1 uncultured Spirochaetales bacterium
GCTATTTCGAAGATGAATTCACGAACAAGGCCGGCTTCTTAAAGCGCAAGTCAATCCGTGATTATGCGAACAAGCTTATAAAGCAGTATGACATACGCTCAGGTCAGGGGCCGGTAACAAAAGCCAGAAGCATGTCCGGCGGAAACCAGCAGAAAGCAATTATCGCAAGAGAAATTGACAAAAATCCAGAGCTTCTTATTGCAGTTCAGCCTACGCGCGGTCTTGATGTCGGTGCAATTGAATATATCCATAAGCAGCTTGTCGCACAGAGAGATGCCGGAAAAGCTGTTCTTCTTGTCAGCTTTGAATTAAGCGAAGTAATGAATGTAAGCGACAGAATTCTTGTAATGTTCGAAGGCGAAATTACCGGAGAATTCAAGTCAGATTCAATTACGCAGGAAGAACTGGGCCTTTATATGGCAGGTGCAAAAAGACAGAATGCAAAGGAGGCTGCAAATGAATAGTCAGACTGAAAAAAAGCAATTTCTGAAAAATCCGCTTGTACAATCTGTGCTTACGTCTTTGTTCTGTATTTTTGCAGGACTTTTAATAGGCTTTATTGTTCTGCTGATTATTAACCCGAATGAGGCGGCAAAAGCCATTAGTGTAATTATCAAAAATTATTTCTGGTATTCAAAGGCGGCAATGACAAAGCGCGCCCTGGGCACAACGCTTGTAAAGACTGCGCCGCTTTTAATGTGCTCTCTTTCGGTTTTGTTCGCTTATAAGACTGGGCTTTTCAACATTGGTGCGGCGGGGCAATATGTGGCCGGTGCAGGCGTCGCAATGTACTTTGCGCTGAAGCTCGGCGCGCCGTGGTATGTCTGTCTTGTCATGGCGGTGCTTGCCGGTGCCGTGCTCGGCTCAATTTCAGGCTTTTTAAAGGCAAAGTGCAACGTGAACGAGGTAATCTCGTGCATAATGCTCAACTGGATTTCGCTTTATTGCGTGAACATGCTGCTTTCTCCGGTTAAAGAGCCGACAAGCCCGCATGTTGTTGCGCTTCTGAATACAAACCCGAAAGGTGCGCTGCCTTCGCTCGGGCTTGGTGCGCTTTTCGGCAAAAACAAATACGTTACGGTTGCAATTTTTCTTGCCGTGATTATGGCAGTGATAATCTGGATTCTGCTCGACAAGACCAAATTCGGCTATGAGCTGAAAGCCACCGGCTTGAATAAGCACGCTGCTAAATATTGCGGCATGAACGAAAACCGCAACATCATCGTAACGATGGCGATTGCGGGCGGGCTAGCTGGAATGGGCGCGGCTTTTTATTATTTGAGCGGCTTCGAGCAGTGGTCTTGCTCAAGTACAAACTTGCCAGCGATGGGCTTTAACGGAATTGCGGCGGCGTTTTTGGGCGGTCTTCACCCGATTGGTGCGATTTTTTCGTCTTATTTTATTCAGCATATAACAGACGGCGGAACGCTCATCAACAAATCAGTTTATTCTTCGCAGATTTCAGACTTGATTTCTTCAATAATCATTTATCTTTGCGGTTTTGTGCTTTTCTTGAAGATGGTGCTCAACAATATTCTGGCTAAAAAAGAAAAAGAAACCGCGAACGCAAATGCAAGCGATACTGAATAGGAGAATTTTATGCTTTTGATACAATATACATTGATTTTTGCCGCCGTGCTTCTGCTTGTTGCGTTGGGCGGCTGTTTCAGCGAACATTCTGGAATCATCAACATCGGGCTTGAAGGAATCATGGTTATCGGTGCGCTGGGCGGCGCTTTGGCGATGAACATGCTCAGCCCTGCAACGCCTTATCCGGTGATTATACTTACGGTGCTTCTGGTGAGCATTTTGTCGGGCATGATTTATTCGCTGATGCTTGCGGTTGCGTCGATTAAGTTTAACGCAGACCAGACGCTGGTCGGCACGGCGATGAACTTGCTCGGCACGGCTGTTGCAACAGTTGTAGTGCGCGCAATAAACATGAGCCGCAACCCTGACGACGTTTCTTCAACAGTAAAGTACATTGACCAGAAGAACGCGCTTATAATTCACATTGGCAGCTACGAATTCAACTGGTTCATCGTCATTTCGGTGATTGCGCTCGTTGCGGCTTATCTTGCGCTTTATAAGACGAAATTCGGCTTGCGGCTCATCGCTTGCGGCGAACACCCGCAGGCTGCAGATTCTGTCGGTATTAACGTTTACAAGATGCGCTACGCCGGTGTGCTGATTTCCGGGGCTCTCGGCGGTTTGGGCGGCACAGCTTATATTACCGCCGGCGTAAGCCAGTGGAAGTTTGAGAACGGCGTTGCTGGTTTCGGTTTTCTTGCGCTTGCCGTTATGATTTTCGGTCAGTGGAAGCCGACAAGAATTGCGCTTGCGGCTCTGCTTTTCGGCTTTTTCCGCGCGCTTTCAAATGTTTACACCGGCTATGACGTGCTTAAAGCCTTGAATTTGCCGGGCACAGTCTATAATATGCTTCCGTATATTATTTCGCTTATCGTGCTTGCGTTTACGTCAAAGCATTCTAAAGCACCGAAAGCCGAAGGCATTCCGTATGACAAAGGAATGCGCTGATAAACTTGTGCAAAACAAAAGGAAAGATTATGACTTATAAGACTAGCGGAACTTGTTCTACAAAAATTGACTTTGATGTTGTTGACGGCTTGGTGCGCAACGTAAAATTCACAGGCGGCTGCAATGGCAACACTCAGGGCGTTGCAACTCTCGTTGATGGCATGAAAGTCGAAGACGTGATTCAGAAGCTCAAAGGCATACGCTGCGGCTTCAGACCGACAAGCTGCCCAGACCAGCTCGCCAAAGCACTTGAAAGCTGCAAAAGCTGACAAATCATGCCCGCTTGTTGAAATTCTACTTTGCGGAAAGCGGTGACCTGCGTCTGTCGGACTGCTCGCATGGCAAGCCATGAGGCAGTCCGCATCCTCCGGTTACCGCTTTCCGCCAGATAAGATTCAGTGTTACGTATTTCATATCTAATTTAAAAATTTTCTGCAATTGTCACAAGAAGCTTTTCTTTTTCAGGAGAAAGCTGTTCGCATTTTTGAATGATTTCTGAATGCTTTCGATAGAGCCGGAGTTGTTCTGATTCTTCATTTTTATTTTTGTTTTTGGGTGAGCTAGAGCCTGTAACTAGATATTCTACAGTAACACCTAATACAGAAGCGATTTTAACAGCTGTATCGGCAGATGGGCAAGAACCTCGTTTTATTCCTAAGTTAAAATTTGTTAGACTAAAATCACATTTATTTGCAAGATAAGTTCTGTTTTTACCTA
The DNA here is from genome assembly GCA_946406925.1 of uncultured Spirochaetales bacterium. Classification (GTDB taxonomy): domain Bacteria; phylum Spirochaetota; class Spirochaetia; order Treponematales; family Treponemataceae; genus UBA1240. The sequence goes on from CAMJMF010000155.1 coordinate 3,256, forward strand.
AAAAATCTAACTCATCATCAACTCTTTTCCAAAACTCACTCATAAAGAGTATTTTTTTAAAAAATTGTTTACTTTTCTATTAAAACTGTACAAAAGAAAATAATGTTGTGATATGTTTACTATAGTAAAGTTTAAGCTTATAGCTTAACTTTTTTAGTATCGGAGAATATCATGCCTGGAAACGATAATGTACATAATTCTAAAAAGAATAAACTTGATGAGTTCTATACAAGTCTCCAACTGATTGAAAATGAACTCAAGCATTATAGAAATCATTTTAAAAATAAAATTGTGCTTTGTAATTGTGATGACCCACGAGTAAGTAATTTCTTCCGTTATTTCGTAATGTTTTTTGACGTATTGGAACTTAAAAAAGTAATTGCAACATGCTACAAAAATGATGATGCGGATTTATTTTCGCAGGAATCTACAGAAAAAGCTGTTTATTTGGAATATGACGGAACAATCAAATATACAGGCGAAGAAGATTTTGCTAAAATTCCATGTAAAGAATTAAAAGGAAATGGTGACTTTAGAAGTAAAGAATGTATTGAATTTTTGAAACAAGCGGATATTGTTGTTACGAATCCACCTTTCAGCCTTTTCAGAGAATATATAACTCAACTTGTAGAAAATAAAAAAGATTTTCTTATTCTTGGAAATATGAATGCAATTTTCTATGCAGAGATTTTTCCACTTATAAAAAATAATAAACTTTGGCTTGGAAATAACAGCGGACATTTTTGGTTTCAAGTTCCAGATTCTTATGAAGAAAAAGCAACAGACTTTAAAATTGAAAACGGTATAAAATATCGCAGAATGGGTAATATTTGTTGGTTTACAAATTTAGATTTGCAGAAACGTCACGAAATAATGGAGACTGGTAAAAAGTATATAGAATCTGAGTATCCAAAATATGATAACTATAACGCAATAAATGTTGATAAAACTGTAGATATTCCAATGGATTATGATGGTGTTATGGGAGTTCCTATTACTTTCCTTGCGAAACATAATCCAGAACAGTTCAGAATCGTAGGTGAAACCCATATTTCAGATACAAGCGAAGAAGTCGAAGCATTAAGAACCGATAAAAATCGCCGTCATGGTGGATTTATAAACGGAAAGTCTATTTACGCACGAATTCTCATTCAGAAGATAGGAAAACAGAAATGAATATTATACCAGTAGAAATAACAGTCAGGGATTTAGTAAACGGCTTTGAAGACAACGCAGAAAACGGCGTTCGAGCTTACGATAAAAAATTAGACATTCGTCCGCCTTATCAGCGTGAATTTGTTTACAATGACAAACAGCGCGCAAAAGTAATTGAGACCGTAACAAAAGGTTACCCTCTCAATACAATGTATTGGGCAAAAAGAAAAGACGGTACTTATGAAATTATAGACGGTCAGCAAAGAACTTTGAGTATCTGTCAGTATGTAAATAATGAGTTCTCTTTCAATTTCAAAACCTTCAAAAGTTTACAAGAGTCCGAGAAAAGAGAAATTCTGGATTACAAACTATCTGTTTATATTTGTGACGGCGACGATAAAGAAAAGCTTGATTGGTTTGAAACAATAAATATTGCAGGTGCTGAGCTTACAAAACAGGAACTTAGAAACGCAGTCTATTCAGGTATTTGGGTAACGGATGCAAAAAGATATTTCTCAAAAACAAATTGTGCCGCCTATAATATTGGGAGTAAATATTTAAGCGGAGAAATGAACCGTCAGGCATATTTGGAAACTGCAATAAAATGGATTAGCGGTGCAAAAAATGATGGCGAAATCAGAGAGTACATGGCAAACCATGTAGATGATGAAAATGCTAAGCCACTTTTTGATTATTTCAGCGATGTAATTAACTGGGTAAAAAAGGTTTTCCCGACATATCGTAAACAAATGAAATCTATAGACTGGGGAACTTTGTATAAATTATATGGTAATTCTTCTGCCTTTACGGCAGAAGAACTTGAAATAGAAGTTTCAAAACTTATGCAGGATACTGACGAAGTTCAAGATCAAAAAGGAATTTATTGGTATGTATTCGACCATGATAAGCATCATCTGAATCTTAGACAATTTTCTGACCAGCAGAAAACAATAATGTATGAGCGGCAAAAAGGTATCTGTCCTATGTGCAAAGGTACAGAAAACGAAAACAAGAAATGGGATATTTCAGAAATGGACGGCGACCATATAATTCCGTGGTCAAAAGGCGGTAAAACTGTTCTTGAAAATGGTCAGATGTTGTGCAGAAAACATAATTTGGAAAAAAGCGACAAATAAAGCATTTGTTCAGACGGGAGCGGACTCTTGACTAATGCAATTTCTACTTATTTTTCGTTAGGTTGCGCTTTTATTTTCCGATATTTAAAAAAGTTTCTTATCATATCAAAAGAGGATTCAATGTACGAATATCTGATTGAAGGCGGCTTTCCGATTAAAGGCACAATAAAGGCAAGCGGAAACAAGAACGCCGCCTTGCCCTGCATTGCCGCTGCGCTGCTTTCTGCAGAGCCAGTAACGCTCAAGAACATTCCAGAAATTGAAGATGTTGGCGTAATGCTTGACATATTCAGCGCGCTCGGCGGAACAGTCGAGAAAAAAGATTCAAATACATACGTTCTTCATGCCAAAAACATAAAAGAAAGCGAAATTCCTATAGAACATTCCAAAAAAATAAGAGCTTCAATCTTGTTTGCAGGCCCTCTTGTTGCGCGCACTGGCAAAGCGATTCTGCCGCCGCCGGGCGGAGACGTAATAGGCCGCCGCCGCCTTGATACGCACTTTCTAGCCTTGCAGGAACTTGGAGCGCAAGTTGCTGTAAACGGCAGATTCAAGTTTACAGCGAACAAGCTTATCGGCGCAGACATCTTCCTTGACGAAGCTTCTGTTACCGCAACAGAAAACGCTGTGATGGCGGCGGTGCTTGCAGAGGGCGAAACGATTATCACAAACGCCGCAAGCGAGCCGCACGTTCAAGATGTGTGCAAAATGCTTAACGCGATGGGCGCAAAAATTAGCGGCATCGGCTCGAACATTCTGAATATCAAAGGCGTTGCTTCGCTTCATGGCTGTGAATACGAAATCGGGCCTGATTACATGGAAATCGGCTCTTTCATCGGGCTTGCGGCCGCTACAAAAGGCTCAATTACAATCACCGGCGTAAACCCGCGCGACATGCGCCCGATTAAGCTTGCATTCGGCAAGCTCGGCATTACATGGACTATCGAAGGCGACACTCTGACAGTACATTCCGGCCAGTCAATGAAGGTGAACACCGACTTAGGCGGCATGATTCCAAAAATTGATGATTCGCCGTGGCCAGGTTTTCCGCCTGATTTGACAAGCATCATGACAGTTGTTGCAACTCAAGTTGAGGGCACTGTGCTGATTCACGAAAAGATGTTCGAATCAAGAATGTTCTTCGTTGACAAGCTTATCGGCATGGGCGCGCGCATTACGCTTTGCGACCCGCACCGCGCCGTTGTTTCCGGCCCGAGCAACCTTCACGGTTCAGAGCTTGTTTCGCCAGACGTGCGCGCCGGCATGGCAATGATTATTGCCGCCATGAGTGCACACGGCGAAAGCGTAATCCGCAACGTCTATCAAGTTGAGCGCGGCTACGAGCATCTTACTGAGCGGCTACAAAGCCTCGGCGCGCACATCGA
>CAMJMF010000156.1 GCA_946406925.1 uncultured Spirochaetales bacterium
CAAGCGGGTGAGTGTCAAAGACTTTATCACATACTCAACCGTTGTGTCAAGTGTTAATTTCTTTAATTTTTCAAAAAACTTTTTTATCACCCTCCGTTTCAGAAGGTGATAAGAAGATAATTCATCTTTAGAAAAAAGTCAAGTAAAATAAATGTCTTTTTATGAAAAATTATGCATTTTTCTGGGCTTCATCAAGCTCTGCTTTTCTGCTTTCTATCTCAGCCCTAAGCTTGTCAATAACAGCAAGTGCAGAAGCAATTTCCACATCAGACTTTTCAACTGAAAGCGCGCCCTTTATTGCAAGCTTTTCATAGATAAGAGTTCCCAGAGTCAGCAATTCTTTCTGAGCCTTGCTTTCAAGCTGTGAAATTTCAATGCGTACAACGCTTTTTCCGCCAAAATCAGCTACTTTTTCACCAGCTTTGGAAATAGCATCTTTTGAAACTTCAACACCCTTATCAAGATAATCCTTCATTCTGTTTATAAAATCGTTCACGTTCCCCTCCTTACAACTTACAAACAGCAACTTAAAAAATTTTCATTTTACAAGATAAAATTATAAACCCATTATTCTCAAAGGTATAGCATAAAAACAGCACACAAATTAAGGAAACCTCTAGGAACTTCAGCTTTCAGAGCACACCCTTAATGCTTTGCACTGAATGCGCGGTAATTTATCCAAGAGAAAATCTTATGCTGGCGCTCCATATTCGTAAGCCATTCAGTGCTTATCGAATTAGAACCAAGCGAATCATAAACAGTTGTAAAAGCACCCACACTTTCACGGAATCTGTTTGAAGCATAAGCATCAAAATCTTGTTTCTTAACCATTTCAGGCCAGTCGCCAGACTGTGCAAGCAAAACTTCTTTTGCAGCAAGATTAAGCGATCTTTCTTTCAAACCGGAATCAGACGGAAATCTAGTCGTCAGGTCTATCATCCTTTCAACAGCCTTGCGGACATAGCGTATCATCCAGTCATTAGAATGGTCTATCATGTCTTCTGCATAACCTGTGCCGGAAGCAGCTGAATTAAACGGAGTAATCTTCTGCAATGAGAATTTGTTTTCAAGCAGTTCAGAGCATTGGGCAAGCTTAATATCATCACGTTCAGCAGCCTTTCTGAAAACAGACTCAAGCCATGCAATACCTTCATACCATTTCTGGCCAAAAAACGAAGCTTCAAAACAACATACAGACGAAACATCAGTATTATCAAGCTCTTCACTTACCTGTGAAAGTTTTTTCGCTTTCATATCAAGGAAAGTATCTGCATCATCAGAAACACTGGCAAACGCCTTTGCAGCATTATAAATTGAATCAGTTTCATTCGCCCAATATTTGTAGCCGGTAGGAAGACGTGCGTTTTCTTTGTTCAAAAAGCCTTCAAGATGCTCAAGAGGGCTTTCAAAACCAATATCGCGGTTCTGATTGCGGTATTCACCCTTCAAAGCGTAAAGTTCCGGGTTATCATCAAAGCCGGCAGCAGCCGCATTGTCACGCGCAAAAACTGCAAGTGAATTAAAACACCTTGCCGGAGAAAAAATTCCCTTCATTGGAACAGGAGAACCGAACAAAAGACCATGTGCATCAAGAATTGTATAGAAAAAACCGTAAGGGCGGATAATCGATTCAAGCCCCGGAGTGTAGCCCATATAAGGCAGCCAGAAACCTTCAGGTGCAGTATCAAAATAATAGCGGTGCGACATCAGACCAACTTCAACCTGAGCCTGCACAGCCTGCGGCAAGTCTACATACATCGGCAGATAGCAGTTTGTTGCTGCCGTTGCCATAAGCTCTATATTACCCTTTTTGGCATAATACGAGAATTTTGAAAGCAGATCCTGTTGATAAGTCTCTTCAAAATCATGCTTGTTCTGTTTTGCCTGCCTGAGCTGCTCTTCTGCCAAAGCACGGCGCGGGTCGTCCTCGCCGTATCTTTTGACTTCTTCTTCACCCAGAGCAATAACCTTATCAAGCCAGTTTATATAACAGATTTGAACCGTCGGGTCACTCAGCAAAGCGCACAACGACGGCGAAAAGCACATCATCAGCTTAAACGGAACGCCGTCTGCCTCAAGATTCGAAAACATATTAAGCAGTGGCAGATATGTTTCTGAAATGGCGGAATAAAGAATCTCATTCTGCGAAAGAAAATCATCTTCCTTGTGCCAGATATATGGTTGATGTGCATAAATAGCGATAACTAATGATTTTTTAGACATTATTCACTCTCATATCACGAAAAAGATTGGCGGTGGTTCATATAATGACTGCGGCACAGCTCAGGAAAACCTGAAAGCTCAAGAACCGGGTCTTTCTTTTCAGAAAGAGACTTTGAAGTAATTTCAGGACAACCCTTTGGAATCAGAATTTTTCTTGAACGTGCAAGGATTCTCGGTTCATGGTTCTTGAATTCCGCTACAAAATCAATTCTTACAGCAACTTCTGCCTGTGAAAGCAGAATATAGCGGTCAGAATCTTCGTAACGGACTGGAATATCATAAATCTCTGTTGTTGAATCATCTTCTAAACTTGAAAAATATACAACACGGAGCATAAAAGAAGAAAACGACTTTGTCTGGACAGCTTCTCTGTAATCCAATTCATTCAAATCCCAGTAAACAAAAGCCCATGCCGGGTTTCTAAGAATTACAGTAATCTGTGTTTCATTATAAGTTTTTGGCAGAACAACCGGAGTTTGAACTTCACTATTATCAGCAACTAAATCATTTCCATTATCATAACGGGGTTCATCAATCGCCTCTAGAAGTTCACCAATCACGAAACGGCGGCTCAAACCTTCCGGAATATCTATGCCGTATTCATCAGCAAGTTCAATCAAATCGGCTGATGTGAGTGTTTCTAAATACTGGCGTGAAAGGGTCATATTTTCCATAGCTGTAAAATGATGAACAGAATAGCCGTCTGTGTCAAGCCCCTAACGTTTCTATATGAAAACTTTACATAGATTTTATTGCGCACCGGCCTAAACCAGCCCTGCCCTTTCAGCAAAGTTCTGCATGTGGTCGGGCAGCGGAATTTCAAAGGTTCTAAGAGTTTCGCGGCCGTCAGCTGCTTTTATAGGAATTGTGAGCCTGACTGCAGCAAGCATCAGCTTTTTTGCACCAAGCTCTTTTTTTAGGATTTTGTTCGTCTTAAAATTGCCATGCTTGTCATCGGCAACAACAGGCGCGCCAAGCTTTGCAGCATGAATTCTAATCTGATGCATTCTGCCTGTTTCAATAGTCCAGTTAATACAGCACAAATTCACTGTACTGTCTTCAGTCTTAAAAACAGCTTTTGATTTTACCTGATAACGTGTCAATGCAGATTTTTCTGTACCCTTCTGTTCAACTGCGGCATTAATCATTCCGCTTTCTTTTGGAGGCAGACCGCAGCAAAAAGCACAATACTCTTTTTTTGCTCTTTTACCGGCAAAAATTTCAGTATATTTAGCCGCTGCCCTGGGATTTTTGGCTACAACCAGAATTCCGGCTGTATCTCTGTCCAGGCGGTGAACCAAAAAGACTTTCTGACCGGTCTGTTCGGCAAGAACTGCGTCAAGCGGATGTAAAATTCCTTCTCCTCCTTGTACCGCAAGCCCGCTTTGTTTGTTTACAATCAGAATGTCGTTATCTTCATAAAGAATTGGAATAACCTGCATTCTCTAAGTATAGATAAATTCCGTTTAAATTTCAATTTTGAAGGAAGAATAAAATGAAACACCGATTTTTTATCACCTGCTGCGTTACACTTTTGCTGGCTGTGCAAAATCTTTTTGCGGTTCAATTTTCATCGCCTACACTGAATTATTCTATAAACCTGCCTGATGATTTTTCAATGACAGGCTCAAACGGAAATGACCGCTATCAGTTTTCAAGCTCAATTCTTCCGGTTGAGCTTCTGCTCTGTACTTACACAAAAAACAAATACAAAAGCTCAGAAGCAATTATCAAAGATCTTGCGCAGCAGCTTTATGGCACTGCTGAAACAGCTTCTTTTGAATGGCGCTCAAGAGACGCCGCAATAGCGCAGATTTCGCTTGCATTTGACCAATATTCAGTTAATTTGGGCTGGGCAGCCGCAGTTGAACTGCCGCAAGACAAGGGGTATGTAGCAATGATCGGTTTTTACCCTGAAAATGAGCCGGACGCATATTTGTGTGAAAGCCTGATTATTTCATCTATTGACAGTCTTACAACTGATTACGGTTCTAATTTTGAGGCAGGACCTTTTACAACTTTTGCTTTTCCGTCTGAAGGCGAAAAACAAATTTCGCTTAAAATTGCAGACAGAACAATCAATTCATATATTGATAAATCTGATGAGGACGCAAACCAGTATGTAATTGACCGTGAATATGCAATTCTAGTGATTGAGAACAAATACGGTTTAGGACAGGAAGCCTGCCGCCGTTTTTACAAGACTGTCTACAGAGACGCATACAAACGTTTGAAAAACTGCGCATTTGCAATTCAGAATGAACTTACATTCGGAGAAAATGCAATAAAAGACAGACGCCAACTTGCAGAAACTCTGCTTAAGTGGACTCAGGGCTTTGAATATAAGAGAGACCTTGAAGGCAGCGACGTTACTTCTCTGCCGGGTGCGCTTACAGGCAAAGGCTGCGACTGCGACAGCCGCTCTCTTCTGCTGGCGGTGCTTATGCGGCAGATGAACTATAGAAGCTCTTTCTTTGTTTCAAGCGAATATTCGCACGCGCTTGCAGGTGTTGAACTTGAAGGCAGCGGCGCAAGAATGGCTATAGACGGAGTAAACTACGTTATCGGCGAAACAACAGCTCCCGTTGCTTTTGGTCAAATTGCAAAAGAACAGAGCGATGCATCAAAGTGGATAGGAATAACCTTCGAGCCGGAAAGAAAGCAGACAAGATAAAACACGTTCCAATAGACAAAAAAAGGCTGCCGTTCTGGCAGCCTTTTTCATTACCGGGCGTAACCCGAGATTAATTTTCGTTTATCAAAAGATTATAAGCATCCATAGGATTTTCTACAGACAAAAGAGCATCACGGAGCTCACTGTTCTTAAGACGGTTGCTGAAATAAGAAAGTGTCTGCAAATAATATGCATGCTGGTTATATGCGGCAGCAATCATGAAAAGCAGTCTTACAGGCTCGTCGTCAATTGCCTGAAAATCAAGAATATTGACTTTGCTGATACCGACTGACATTACAAGGTCTGTAACAGAAGCAAGGCGCACATGCGGAATTGCAATACCGCGGCCGATTGCTGTAGACATCAAGCCTTCTCTTTTCAAGATTTCAACAGAAAGCTCCTGGCTTGCTTTTACCTGTGGAGCCGTACTTAAATTATCTGCAAGTGCCAGAAGGGCATCATGCTTTGTTGAGTGATTCAAAAAGATAATTCTGTCAGGTGAAAGAATGCTCTTAACCTGAATCTGATTATTCTGTAATGTTGGTTTTGAACTAGATGACAGGCGGTCATTAACCCATTTTTCTATCTCAGCTTTTTTAAAACGCCATACAGTACCAATTTTTCCGGAAGGAATCTCACCTTTTTGAGCCCAGTCATAAACAGTGCGTTCAGAAACTCTCAAATAACGCGCAACTTCTTCGATTGTAAGAATATCGTCTTCCATTACATCTCCCTATCTATCTGAACAAGAGCGACAAGCAATTTTGTCATAAAAACTCATTGTAATTTTATCAACACTCTTGAATATTTTGCATTGATTGCGCTTTCTTGTCAAGTATTACAGAGCACTTATATCTGAAACCTTGACCTTTTGCGCGGTGATACTATACCATTGTTTCTATGAATTATAGAGATTATCTTAGATATTTTGTGGTTTTCGGCATTCTTTTCTTATTGATATATTTTGTTACCGCATTCAAACCTCTTAACAAAGAATTCTGTTTGCAGACAGAACATTCTGTCTATTTGGATAATGAAGAACTCATAGAGGAATATACAGGCACTTTTAATGCCGCTGAAACCAAAGCGTATCCTTTCAGACTGAAGGAATACGCTGGCTATTTTACAGAAGACGGAAAAATAGTTTTTGCGCAGAAAATACCTTTCAAAGCAACGCTTTCAAGTTCTTTCCAGTCATTTTACGACAACAATTCTGAATCAATCGAAATAAAAAATGTTGACGGCTCTGTTGCCACAACAATAAAAAGCGCAGGTTTTCCATTTATTCAAGAAGACCGCATCTATCTTCTGCCGCCGGGTGGAAATTCCATAAGTGAATATAACCTTACCGGCGCAAGAGAATGGACTTATGAGAGCTACACGCCTGTTACAGCTTTCAGTTCATCAAAGAAAGGCAGTGTAATCGGTTTTGCAGACGGTGCCCTTGTATGCCTTGAACCGAACGGAAAAGAAAGATTTGCGTTTTATCCCGGCGGAAGTGCCAATGAAATTATTCTCGGCGCCGACATTTCAGAAACTGAAGACCTGACCGCCTGCATTGCGGGCATCAACAAGCAGAGATTCATTCTTACAAGCTTTGACAGCTCAAAGCACAAGGTTATCTTCCATGAATATTTGAATTCAGACTCACATTCACGCAGTCTTGTGCAATTCAGCAAAGATTCAAACTACGTGTTTTATAAATACGAAGGCGGTCTGGGCATAGTTGACTGCAAAAAGCTTAAAAGCGCCCATATTCCGTTAAAAGGTTCTGTAATTCAGATTGAAGAACTTGAAGACAAGAATCTTACGCTGATTCTTTCGCACGAAGACAATGTTTTCTACATTTATCTGCTTGAAAATGCAATAAACTGCGTCGGCTCTTTCTCTTTTGAGGCACAAAGCGCTTTTATAACAGCTACACCAAGCGGATTTTTTGTGGGACACGACACAACAATTTCAAAGCTTAATATTGAGCTAAAGTGAGGCAGAAAATGAAACTACGGAAATCTT
>CAMJMF010000157.1 GCA_946406925.1 uncultured Spirochaetales bacterium
GTGGCCTTCAAGATGCTCATTCAAATAATTCTGCTCATTTGCGCTCAGCCAGATTTTTCCCTGAAGAACGGTTTTCAAAGCATCAATTACAAGCGTACTTGCCTCTTCTTTCATAACGTAGCCGCTCGCACCGGCTTTTAAGGCACGTTCTGCATAATAGCGCTCGTCATACATAGAAAGAACAAGTATTTTCAGGTTTGCGGCTCTTGATTTCATTGAGGCAATAATTTCAAGGCCGTCTTCATCGCCGAGATTTAAGTCTACTACTGCCAGATCGGGCTTTTTTTCCACAAGCATCGCTAATGCTTCAGAGCCGTTACGGGCTTCACCGACAACTGAAAAACTTTCCTCAGCGTCGATCAAAAGAGACAATCCTTTACTGAAAATCGGGTGATCTTCTACGATCAAGACAGATGCTTTATTCATAAGTGCGATTATATCTCATTTTAGAAACTACAACAAGCCAAAATCTTTAAGGATTTACCACGATGGCAAGAGACTGCTTCCGGCCGCGTAACATGGTTCGAAATCGCGCGATAACGCGCTATGCACTGTTTGTTGTATGGAAACTATATACATGTCGCTACGCGACACAACAAACAGAGCATTTTCGAACCACGCCCCGCGACCTCCCGCCTTTGGTCATCAGTATAAAAGAGCGCATGTTGTACCATCTTTCAAGTTTACGCGAAGCGGAAACTTGGCGTTTTGCCAGATAAACCCCAAGTCATAGATTAATCCAAAAGCAAAACGAAAATGCGGAAGCTCGCCCAGAGAAAAAACAGCTTTCCGCAAAATGCGGTTTTGTGTTTCAAAAAAAAAGTTTTCCGCACCATGCGGAAAGCTATTTCAGCTCAATATACTCATGATGAATTTCTTTTCGATTAGGATTCTCTTCATATCGTTTTTGCTTACGCAATTCTTGTCTACTTATAAAGTCTGCAATTGTATCTGGCATTTTTTCATAATTCTCAAAAAAAATCTCTGTATGAATTATATTTTCCAAGACAGTTATTGCCTGACATCATATAAAAGTAATCTCTAGGTGGCTCATCAATTACATGCACATCAGAATACTCAACATATTTATCATCAAATTAGATAATATGAAAACTACACTTTATAGTGCCTTCTTTTCTGTTTACATCTGATATAGACATTAATATTTCGTGACCATCGTCCATAGAAAGATAGAAATAATAATTTTCAGGGTAATAATAATTCTTGAATTTTGCACTTCTGACATTTTTTACATGAGGCATTTTCTGCAAGTCTTCTAAGATTTCATTTTTTCTTAAAGGAAGAGTTGATTTATCAAAAAGCTTCAAATTATCAAGTTCTTGGATTTTTGCTATTATCAAATCATAGTAAAAAATAACCGTATTTAAATACTCTATTTTCTCACCTGTAAGGGCTGATAAATCATCGTATGTCAATCCATCTGGAAATTCATAATCTCCAAATGCTGTGTATTTGACTTTTACATCATTTATATCAAAAAAATCAAATGTAAGATGATTTACCTGTATAAAACCACCGTTTTTCAAAAAGAATTCATAATGACTGAAATAAGTCTTCTCTTCCAACCAACCAGTGCCGCCGCCGTAATAATCGTGCAATACATACTCTTCAATTTCAGAAATCTTTGCAATTTTTTTAAGCTGATGCTCTGTATCCTCGTGTAGCACCGCGTAAAGAGCAACAGCAGTTGCTGTTATGCATGATGTCAGACAAACCGTACAGAAAAGGCTTATCAGACAAATTCCCATAATTTTTTTGAAGTTTTTCATTATTTCAAAATCTCCTTAGATTTTTTAATTTTTCAGTCTTTCTGCGTAAAAGTTTTTGGCTACGGGGAGGAGCTTTTCTTTTGTGTTCATAGATGGGTCGTCAAGCACTGTCTCAAAGAGTTCGTTTAGAATTGTGCCTATTGCTTTGCCTGCCGGAATGCCCTCTGCCATTAAGTCTCTGCCGTTCACAGCCAGGTCTTTCAGTGTAAGAGCATTGTCTTTTTCAAGCACGGCCTCTATGTGCTTTTGAAACGCAATGAGCTGCTCCGCCGGTGCCTTAATTCTGTTCATGCCGAAAAGGTCGCCGCGGCGCAGGTCGAACAGGTCTTCAAGAACATGCTCATATTCGCTGTATTTTATGCGAACCAAAAAACGGCGAACCGCCGCATCAGTCCAGTTCGGCTCGTAAAAGAACATGTGCTGTGCAATCAGGTGGCAGACATATGTGCTTGTCTGCTTTGAAAAATGCAGCCTGTCAAGAATAGTCTGCGTCATCTTTGCAGAAACAGCCTCATGCTGATAAAACGTAAAGACACCGTCTTTTCCTATAGCGCGCACTTTGGGCTTTCCTATGTCGTGAAAAAGAGCCGCGAGTCTTACTTCTGCGTTGTTTTTGTCTGTGCCGTCACAGGCGTAATAAAGATGGTCAAGCACGTCATAATTATGAAAGCCCTTCTGCTCTACGCCGCGGCAGGCAAGCAGTTCTGGCAGAAAAATCTTCATAATGCCGGTTTCTTCCATAAGCCGAAGGCCGATTGAAGGCACAGGGCTTTTAAGCATTTTCAAAAGCTCATCGTGAAAGCGCTCAACCGCAACTTTTTCAGTCACATCAAGCCGCTTCGGAATTGCCTCAAGAGTCTTATCTTCAATCTGAAAGCCAAGCTGCGCCGCAAAACGCAGTGCACGCACAGGGCGCAGACCGTCTTCGCTGAACCTTTCAAGAGCATCGCCTACACAGCGTATAAGCTTTTTCTTTATGTCGTCCTTTCCGCCAAAAGGGTCTACGATTGAGCCGTCACTCAGGTTTACAGCTATTGCGTTCATTGTAAAGTCGCGGCGCGAAAGATCTTCTTCAATTGTGGCTGCGTATTCAACTTTGTCAGGGTGCCGCCCGTCAGAATAGTCTTTTTCGGTTCTGAATGTTGTTACTTCTATGTGCTCGCCCTGAAAAATTACGGTTACAGTGCCGTGCTCAATGCCGGTTGGTATTACTTTTTTGAATATGGACATTACCTGCTGAGGTGTTGCATTTGTGGCAACGTCCCAGTCTGAAGCAGGCTTGTTCATAAGCATGTCGCGCACAGCTCCGCCGACAAGATATGCCTCAAAACCGGCATGCTCAAAAAAGCTGTTCATTTTCTTTAGAGTTGCGGGCAATTGAAAAGATGCTTGAATACGTGTCATAGAGTCAGTATACAGATTTTAAAACACTTGGTATACTGACTTGTTCTTAAGCTCGGTCAGCTTAAGAACAAGTCCAGCATTTTTTCAGGCTGAAGCCTTACAAAAATGCACTTTTATAAGACGCTGTTCGAAAACTGAAGTTTTCAAACAGCTCCATTAAAGCAATATGAACTGTATCATTTTTACCGGCGGAAATTATCCTGAAAAATCTGAAATCATGCATTTTATAGAGCCTCTGCAAAGCAATTCCATAATTATTGCCGCAGATTCCGGCATGAATGCCGCAATGGCTTATGACATGAAGCCTGACTTCTTTTTAGGCGACATGGACAGCGTAAAGCCCGAAGCCGTTGCATGGTTCAAGAGCTTTGAAGGCTCTGATAAGACTAGTAAGACTACAAAAGGCGCGCCCCACGCTGCCGCACACCAGAAGCCACAAAATATAGAGACATTTCCACAAGACAAAGATTTTTCTGACACAGAACTTGCGCTCCGAAAGGCAAAGTCTCTCGGCGCAGATTTTATCGTTCTTATTGGCGGTTCAGGCGGAAGGCTTGACCACTTACTCGGCATACTTGAGCTGTTCAAAGGCAGAAACAGACCAGATTTGTGGCTTGCAGAAGAAAACGCCGTCTGCTTTATTGATGCTGAAAAACGGCCGCGCATTGAGGTTGATGCACTGCCGGAAAATGCACCGGTCTCGGTTTTTCCTGTGTTTAAGCCTGACTGCAAGGACAGAAACTTTGTCTGCAAGTCTGAAGGCCTTGTCTGGCAGCTTGACAGCCTTGACTGGAAGAGCGGCGCAGTAAGCCTTTCAAACAGACGGAAGAGTTCAGCAGATAAAACCGGCAAAGACATGTCTGTCAGGCTCAATATTCAAAAAGGAAGCTTTATCGTTATAGTTCCGCTGTGCGCTTCTTTCAGTTTTAGTGCCGTAAATGCAGAAATATAAACTTTTTTGCGCAAATAACACATATTTCATAAAAAAACTGAAACCTTTCCACTAAAAAGGTTTTTATAATTCTGAAAACTGAAAATCACCTGGTGATTTTAGAATAACAAAATATCAATTAGGAGTTTAACATGAAAAACATTGCAAAATATATTTCGATATTGATTATCTGTATTTTTGCCCTGCCTGTTTTTGCACAGCAGACATTCAATTCTAACCTTTCAGCCAGCGAATTGAGCCAGCTTGAAGCTCAGCAGGTTTTGATCCGCAATATCGGCGACTACAAGAAGATTTCGCTTAATCCGGTTAACAAGACAGCGAACCATCTTATCAATACAATAAAAGAATTGAAGCCGCCTTATCTTGTTGAAATCATTCAGAAGATACCTTATGCGGGCAACGAGCAGATTTTCAGCACGCTCAGAAAAGAGCTTACTGATGTAGAAGGCTATGTCGGCATTCCTTATTACGGCGAACGCACAGGAAAATGGTACAAGCTTTATTCTTCAGCCGTTGTAGACTCAAAAACTGTTGAAAAAGCCAAAACCGATATGCAGGCACGCCTTGAAATGGCTCCGTTCGGCATTATCCCTACACATATAACAATCCTTCAGGGAAAAACTGAACTTTATTATGAATCTATAAACACTGAGCCTGTAAAGATTCAGGATTCAGGCGTAAAAATCGTAGACGGCATGACATGCGCCAAAACAGGCAAGATGAAATCATTTGTCTATGCTTTCAAAGACGGCGATTCTATCATCCTTTACGGAATCGGCGGCGTTGATGCACCGAATGTACCAGTGCTTAAAGGCAAAATCGACAATTCGTTCATCAACCGCGTAACAACATTCTGTAAGTTCATCTTCGGAAAGCTTCAATAAGCCGAAGAGACAAGCCCCAAGAAGCCCTGCCCAACCGCAGGGCTGTTTATTTGGGAATAGGCTAAAATTTTATGAAGTATTGTCGTCATTTTCTCTTGCTAACTGGTTAATATCTTGTCTTTTCAGCGATTGAGCTTTTTCGTAGATTTAGCTACTGCGAAAAGCAGAACTATTGCACAACCGGCTCGACTTTCAGTTCTTCTGCGAGCTGCTGCACTGTTTCTAAGGAGAGACCGGTACAATCGGCTATGTCTTCTAAATCAAGCTTGTTCTTTATAATTAAATTCCGTGCTGTTTCTAGTTTTGTCTCTTCCATAATATCATAATCGTGAAGGTTGCATCTCATGTATTCGCTCCTGAATTGTTCGTCTTGCTTGTTTTGCTCGACGAGGTTAAAAATCTCGCCGGTGAAGTCGTCTTCCGGAACGTTCGTGCTGACGAATTGAAGAAATGTGTATAATTCCGGGTCAGATTCTTGTGTGTATGCACTTGCATTATAAAAGATTCTGCGTGTCTTGTCATCGAATATTTTTTCGGGGTGATTCTCGAATACAATCTTAGTCTTGTAGCACGGATCGCCAAGCTTGAATGGGTCAGTCTTACAGATGAAAATTATGAAACTTTCTTTAAGCTCTTTGATGCTCGCGCCTTTTGCCAACATATCAATATCAAGCATAGACTGATAATAACGTGCTCTCTTTTCGATGTCGTTATAATGCTTATTCTGCATTTCGATGTCGTAAACTTTATCTGAGTCTTTGACATAAACATCGTAGCGAACGCCGCGTGTTTCGTAATACGGTGAAATGTCTTTTTGCAGCGTTATAAGCTCAACACGTGCAATCTTGATATGCAACAAACGCTCGATAACGCCCTTGCAGATTTTCTCATTCCTCATGACTTCACCGAACATATAGTCGTCTGTAAAAGTCAGTTCTTCAATAGGCTTCATTGTGAAACTCCTTTATGAAAGTGTCACAATATATATCAATAAAAAATTACAAATCCTGTACTTAATCGCGAAAATTCTTGTAGATTTTACAAAAGCCCATGAAATGTTGTGCACCTACCAAAAGTGCGCTCATGTACACATGCTTTCGGGTGCAGAATGTGCAAAGTGTTTCAAGTTTGCGCGACGCAACAAACAGAGCATTTTTCTTTTCGCTATAGCTTAATCTACGGATAGAGTTCAATCGGCAAAAAGCGTGCTTTTTTGCAAATGCAAAAACAGACAGTTTGTGTACATCGATGCTCCTTCTCGCCAATTTTTTTAAGAATTGAAAAACCAAATTCAAGAATCGACTTTTAAATTATGCACAGTGTCTTTCATTTAATCCCTTTTCCCAGGTCATTAGTCTAAATTAGAAAAAGATTATGCCAAACTCTGGCGTGAATTTGCGCTGTTTTAATCCCTTTTATCAGGTCGTTAGTCTAAATTTACGAAAAAATAGCTATAGATTTTTTGAAGAAAAACAAGGTTTTAATCCCTTTTTTCAGGTCGTTGGTCTAAATCTATTGATTGGGACTATCTCAACAAAAACCCACATACTGAGTTTTAATCCCTTTTTTCAGGTCGTTGGTCTAAATTAGCTGGAAAACTCGGCAAAGTTATAGCTGATTGTTCAGGGTTTTAATCCCTTTTATCAGGTCGTTAGTCTAAATCAGACAAAATCATCAAGCAGATGGAACAGGGAATTATTCCAGGTTTTAATCCCTTTTTTCAGGTCGTTAGTCTAAATCAGACAAAATCATCAAGCAGATGGAACAGGGAATTA
>CAMJMF010000158.1 GCA_946406925.1 uncultured Spirochaetales bacterium
TGCAGAAAAGCAATATCAAATTTCGCTTCCGCCGGATACTTCCATAAGCACTACAAGAATTATTCAGGAAGCATTTTCAAGATGCCAGATGCAGTCATTTTTTTCGCTTAATGAACCGCGCATCGGTCTTATTTACACAGAAACTAGTCGTACAGACGGAATTGTTCTAATTGAAAATGCAGCACGTGATTCTCACCTGCCCTTTGTGCGTGTTGACGAACCGATTATAGATATTTCTCTTTCGGTTATTTCTACAGACAAAAGCCAGTCGGTCTCAAATTGGAAAGACCTTAGAAACAAGACTGTTGGTTTCGTTGCGTCTAATGATTATATCAGAAGAATGCTGGAATCAGAAAAAACTATAAAAGCACTCGCCATAACATCAAAGCAGGAACTCTACAATGTTTTGAAGAACGGGCTTATCGATTACGGCATTATCTATACACACGACTCTGAAGTGCGGCTGCCGCTGCCTGAAGGCATTTTTGAAATAGGCTCGTGCGCAAAGCTTCTGACATATCTCTATCTTAACCCTGAATACAAAGCCGAGGCGAATTTTCTTTCACGCGCGCTTACAAACATGAAAAGCGACGGTTCGTATAAGAAAATCCTCAACAATCTGTCAAACCAGGATTCGCCTAAGAACATTCTCTTTATAACATCTGCCCAAAAAGACCAGAAAGTCAACGAAAAGTTGGACAAGCTTATTGAAGAATACTGCTCAAAAAATCAGGGAATCTCATACGAGACGTTTTATCTTAAAAACAGAACCAACACTCTTGACTATGCAAACCTGAATCCTGAAATAACAACGCAGATTCACAACAAATTCTCAAAATATGCACCAAGCATAATAATTACACGCGGGCTTGAAACCGCACAGTTTGTCGCAGACAATTATGAAAGCCTTTTCAAAGGAACGCCGGTTATAATGACAGGCATTCCGTACAATTACCCTGAAACTTTCAATCAAATTGGAACAAACAATATAACCGTTCAAGAAACAATCTCTACAAAGGAAACAATCGAGACAATTCTTGAACTTTTCCCTAAAACAACAAATATCTTCATATTAAACGATAAAACAAAGACAGGCTTTTTCTGGCAAGAACAGATGGCCTCAGACATATCTAAAAATTTTCCGAATCTGAGCCTGAGAACAAACCAGACTATTCCAGATTCATCTCTGCCGCAAATATTAAGCCTGCTTACTAAAGGAACCGTTGTTCTTACAGGTTCAATTGACGCTTACCAGAATTCATTTGACATGCTTGAGCTGGCAAATGTTCCGATTTTCGGTCTTGATTATACAAGCTCATTTGAATACGAATTAGGCGGAAAATATTCAAGCAGCGAGCAGCATTTCACCAAAGTTCTGAACATTATTGACAATACATTGAACGGCGTTCCGCTTCCGGCAACAGCGGCTCTTGTTGAAAATCCGCAGAAAAACAGATGGATTTATAACTACAAAAACCTTGACCGCTTTTTCTCATTTCCGCTTCTTCTAAAACAGGTTAGAAATGCAGAAATTAAAAACAGGCCGCTTCCGTTCTATAAAACTTATTATTTCCTTGTTTTTTCTATTATATTCTTCATTCTGCTGGTTATTACGGGACTTGTGTTCCTCATTATGGCAAATCTGAAAATTCATAGACTGAAAAACGAAAAAGCTGAAGACAAAAAGACACATTCAAAAGCGCAGATTATGCAGCAGATGGTTTATGAAACTTCAAACCAGCTGAGCACTACAGACCTTAACAATAATTTTTCGAACCAGCTTGCAGGCGTTCTGGAACCTGCCGCAAAAGCCGCCGGAATGGATAAAGCATATATATGGAAGGTTTCTGTAACTGACCAGACAACGCAACCGCAGTGTACGCTTCTTGCAAAGTGGGAACAGACACAGTCGACACAGAATCTGCCGCTCGGTATAACCATGAACATTGACACGTTCTTTACCGACTGGGGAATAATCTGCAAATCTCCAAGACCTATCTACATGACACAGAGCCATGCGACAGGCCTTGTAAGATACCAGATGGCACAAAGCAGCGTAACAACACGGCTTCTTCTTCCTATATTAAGCGGAAATTCAATATGGGGCTTTTCTGTTTTTGACAACTCTCTGCAGGAAGTAAAACCCGACAGAAACACTGTTGAAGCTCTTACCGCATTTACGCAGATTGTCTCTTTCAGAGAAATTGAGCATAACGCGAACAAATTCATGAAAGAAGCCCAGGAAGCTGCAATTTCAGGCACTAACGCAAAGAGCACCTTCCTTGCAAACATGAGCCATGAAATCCGCACACCGCTTAATGCAATTCTTGGCATGAGCGACCTTATTCTTTTAGACAAGAACCTTTCGCCGCACATTTACGAATATACACAGAACATAAATTCATCAAGCCGGAACCTGCTCGGCATAATCAACGACATTCTGGACTTTTCTAAGATTGAGTCCGGCAAACTGGAACTTGTACCGGCTTCTTATGACTTTGAATCACTGATAAACGATGTAATCTCAATGGTACGCATAAAAGCGCACAACACATTCCTTTCGCTTTTTATAAGAATTGCACCGGACATTCCGCGGAAGCTTATAGGCGACGAGCTGCGAATAAAGCAGATTCTGCTTAACCTGTTTACAAACGCCATTAAGTACACAAAAGAAGGCAGTGTAACTCTGACAATTTCAGACGTAATATCTGACGACACTGTAGAATTCATCTTTGAAATGCAGGACACCGGTATCGGCATAAAACCAGAAGAGCAGACTAAGCTTTTCAATATGTTTGAGCGCCTGGACACAAAACGCAACAGAGACATTGAAGGCACAGGCCTCGGACTTGCCATAACCAAGCAGTTATGCGAGCTTATGGGCGGTTCAATTGATTTTGCCAGTGAATACGGAAACGGAAGTACCTTTACAGCACAAATCAAACAGAGAATCGGCGACAGCACACCGCTTGTAGACATAGAAAAAGTTCAAAAGAAAAAGGTGCTTATATATGAACCGCGCCGCAGACACAGACGCTTTTTGACTGTTCAGCTCACAGACATCGGTATAAATCCGGCTACATGCTCTAACCTGACGGAATTATCTGAAATTCTCAGCAAACACAAGACATTTGATTATATCTTTGTTTCAAGGCTTTATCTTTCAAGAATCCGCGCACATTTGAAAACACTGAACAAGAAATTTCAGCTTGTTGTTCTTGCAGATTCTGAATATGAATTTGCAAATATGGAAGATGTCATTGTTCTTCAAGTGCCGCTTTATTGTGTTCAGCTTGCAAACTTCTTCTCTAACAAGTCTTACAAATATCAGGCGCAGAAACCGGAATATAACCCGAACAATATTTTTGCGCCGGACGCAAAAGTTCTTGTTGTTGACGACAATGTAGTTAATCTTAAGGTTGCAAGCGGTCTTCTTGCAACACATGGAATTATTCCGGTAACAGCAACTTCCGGCTTTGACGCACTCACTGTACTGCACCAACAGAAATTCGATCTTGTATTTATGGATCATCTGATGCCGGAAATGGACGGAATTGAAACCACGCAGGCTATCAGAAAACTTCAGAATGACAACAGGAACGTTATTATTGTTGCTCTGACGGCAAATGCAATGACCAATATGAAAGAGCAGTTCATTAAAGAAGGCATGAACGATTTTCTCGCTAAGCCTATCGAAAAAGACAAATTCAATGAAATATTGGCACAATGGCTACCTGAAAGCACAATTACCTACAAACAGGCTGAAAGCACAGAAAATCAGACGGTGCTTCAGATTCAGGGCGTTGACACTGTTGCCGGTATGAACTACGCCGGAAATTCACTGCCGACATATATTGATATTCTTGAAACATACGCGAAAGACGCCGCAAACAAGATTGAGCTGCTCAAAACAGCACTCGCTGAAAACGATCTGCACAATTTTACGGTTCATGTACACGCACTCAAAAGTGCTTCGCGCAGCATAGGCGCGACTTTTGCAGGCAATCTTGCTGAAAAGCTTGAAAAGGCAGGCGCAGAAGGCAAACGTGCGTTCATAGACGAAAACGCTGAAACCTGCTTTGAAACTGTCAGTGAAATCATCGAAAATATCAAGAAATTCCTTGATACAAGAGATGAAAACCCGCAGTTAGCGTCTGCCAAAAAAGAAGAAGGCACACCTGAAAACTTTAGAGAAACGCTGCTTTCTATAAAGCAGGAAGCCGAAAACTTTAATATTCTTGCAATTCAGGCAAATATTGATACACTCAGAAACTTCAGCTGGAAACCTGAACAGCAGGCAGCGATCGACCGGCTTTTTCATGCTTCAGAATCATATGACTATGACAGCGTCATAGAGATTGCAGACAGCCAGCTAAGCTGAAACGCAAGCTCAATCAGCCTCCGGCAGCTTCTGAAATAATGCACTTGTTCTCATAACAGCTTTACGCACATCTTATTTTTTGATAAGCTGAATCAGCATTTTAAAATATTGAACAACTCATAACAAAGGAAATAATTATGGAAGAAACATACAGCGGAACATTCGAAGCTGCCCTTGAGCGCAGCCGCCAGCTGGAAGCAGATTTAACAGCTAATCCACAGAAATATAAGATTCTTACAGGCGACCGCCCTACAGGAAAACTGCACATTGGTCACCTTTTCGGTTCTCTGCAAAACCGCGTAAGACTTCAGAACATGGGCGTACCTACATACATAGTCATTGCAGACTATCAGGTTTTAACAGACCATGACTCTTTTGAAAACATTTCAGAATATATCCACAATCTTGCGATTGATTATCTTTCAGCAGGACTTGACCCTGAAAAATACAAGACTTACATTTTCCCGCACAGCCACGTGCCAGAATTGAACCAGCTTCTTCTGCCGTTTCTTACTCTTGTAACAATGTCTGAACTTGACCGCAACCCTACTGTAAAAGAAGAGATTCAGGCTGCGGGCTTGAGCAAAATCAACGCAGGCATGTTCACTTATCCGGTTCATCAGGCTGCAGACATTCTCTTCTGTAAGGGAAATGTAGTACCTGTAGGCAAAGACCAGCTGCCTCACCTTGAAATTACACGCCAGATTGCACGCCGTTTCAATGAACGCTATGCAAAAAAGCAGATTGTTTTTCCTGAGCCGCAGCCATTGTTGAGCAAAGCCCCTATGATTCAGGGTCTTGACGGCGCTCAGAAAATGAGTAAAAGCCGCAACAATGCAATTATGCTTTGTGCAACAGAAGACGAAACAGCAAAACTCATCAAAAAGGCAAAGACTGACGGTGAGCGCGTAATCACATACGACCCTGTAAACCGTCCTGAAGTTGCAAACCTTCTTTCGTTGATCTCTCTCTGCACAGGTGAAGAACCGCAGGCAATTGCAGAAAGAATCGGAGACGGCGGCGGCGGAATGCTTAAACAGCAGCTTACAGACGCTTTGAACGAATACCTCAGACCACACAGAGCAAGACGCGCTGAACTTGAAAAGAACCCGGACTATATCCGCCAGGTTCTTAGAAACGGTATTGAGCAGGCAAGAAAAGAAGCCGCAGAAACTCTTGAACAAGTTCGTTCTGTAATGAACATGGTTATATAATGGCAAAGAAATTTGTTAAACATTTATTTTGGATAATTCCGCTTGTTCTGATAGTCGGATGTGCCGCTTCTTTTGGGGCTTATGTCTTAGCACAGACTAAGCCCGCAGAACCGGTTCCACTTGACGCAACACAGCAGGCATATTACGACACAGCAATAGAGCAGAAATATCCAGAACAGCTGATAAGGGCACTGCCCTATCCGGTTACAGAAGCCAAGCTTTTTCTTTATGCAAAAGCCGGAATTGTAATTGATGCATCAAACGGCTGTGTGCTTTATGCTAAAAACGCAGATGACATTATTCCGCCTGCCTCAATGACTAAAATTGCTGTAATGTATGTTGTTTTTCAGGCAATTGCAAACGGCGAGACAACGCTTGATACTGTTGTTGAACTTGTACCTGAGTCTTGGGCAAAGAATGCACCTCTTCAGTCTTCGGTAATTGGTCTGGCAGAAGGGCAGATTGTCACTGTACACGAACTGCTGCTTGGACTTGCAATTGCTTCCGGCAACGATGCAGCAACTGCTCTGGCTTATCACCTTTCTGGTTCTGTAGAAGCTTTCTGCGACCGCATGAACAAAGAGATGGAAGCGCTCGGGCTTAAGAACACTTATTTTGTTGATGCATCAGGTTACAGTGAATTCAATTCAACAACGCCACGCGAATTTGCAGGCCTTGCAAGAGCATATATCGAAAAATACCCGGAATCACTCAAGAATTATCATTCGGTGCCATATTTTACTTTTCCGCAGAAGAGCAATTACCCCGAAAACTATAAGGGCGCTGTACCGTCAAAGACTAAATACGCCACAAACCAGCTGCTTCAGCATTATGAGGGCGGCATTGAAGGCTGCGACGGCTTAAAGACCGGCTTTATCTACGAATCGGGCTACAACATTTCTCTTACAGCAAAACGCGGAAACACACGCTTTATTTCTGTTACAATGGGCGGTCCTGGAATCGGTACTATCGAAGGCAACCGCTACCGCATTGCCGACGGTCAGAAACTCATGAAGTGGGCATTCGCAAGCTTTGAGACGCATCCGGCAGGAACAAGGGCTGTTGTACCTGTACGTGTCTGGCAGGGTGAAGAAAACGCAATCAACGTAATTGAAGCTCAGAATCATTCGCTTTCTGTACCGAATATTACTGAAAATGCGG